>CAYNYN010000420.1:0-2667 GCA_964401445.1 uncultured Saprospiraceae bacterium
CTCAACCTTCAAACCCTTACTCACCTCTCATCAGCCGCATGCGGCCACGGCTGTCGAAGGTGGCCACGCGCACGCGGGCCGTGCCCACCTGTACGGGCTTGCGGTACACGGGCGACTGCATGTCGGGCAATGAGCCGTCGGTAGTGTAGCGGATGGTCAGCCCCGGGAAAGCGACGTTGGCATAGAGCATGCCGTCCGATACCTGCACGCCGGGCGGGGGCAGGCGGTAGGCATAGCCGCCATCGAGGTGATCGAGGCGGGGCAGCTCGCGCTGGCCCAGCCGATTGGCGAACTCGTTCCATGCCGCGGCACGCGCCGCGCGCCAGCGCACCGGATCGGCGATGGTGGCCCACTCGGGCTGCGGCGCCCACGCCCTTTCGGCCAGGCCCAGCATCTTGGGCAGATAGTAGTACTCGAGCATGTCCTGCCCCTTGATGGTCTCGCTCCAGAGCTGGCCTTGCAGGCCCAGGATGTTGGCGGCGGCTTCGGGCTTCAGGCGCTCCATGCCGGCAAAGTCTTCGGGCGTGAAGGGGTTGCCGAGCGGATCGGTGCGCATGGATCGGAACAGGTCGAGCGGCTGGAACTCCCACGCCCGCTGTGTGTTGACGTAGCCGCCCCAGTAGAGGCCGGGCTCGTCGGGATCCTTGTCGTAGGCCAGGTCGAAGTACAGGTTGGTGACGTTGCACAGCACGACCGGGTAGCCCGCATTGGCCAGGCGGTAGCCCAGGTCCTGCTGGCCCCACAGGCTGTTCCAGATGAACAACACCATCGAGTCGGGCACGAACTCGGGATTGGGGGCCACGCCCTGGTCCGTGATCAGCATGCCCACCTCTTCCCAGCCTGCCATCTGCAGGCCGCGGGCGTGCAGCAGGTCGCGCAGCCGGCGCCGGAAATGGTAGGTAAGGTCGTAGGGTCGTTGCAGCTCGTCGCGTGCTGCCAGCAGGTCGGCGCAGGTGGGCGAGCCGGCCCAGGTGCCATCCGGCACCTCGTCGCCGCCGGTGTGCACGAGGTGCAGCTCGAGGCCGGCATCGGCGTACATCTGCTGCAGCTCCGCCACCACCTTGTCGAGGAAGGCATAGGTCGACTCGAGGCAGACGTTGACCACGTTGTCGTCGTAGCCCTGCACCGACAGGTATTGCGAGGTATCGCCCGCCTCGGAAAGCAGGTACTGGCGCGCGGCGGCCTCGTCGCCCTGCTCCATGTATTTGCGGAAGCGGGCTTCCATGGCTTTGATGGCGGCACGCGCGTGGCCCGGCACCACGATCTCGGGCACCACCGCGATATGGCGGTCGGCGGCGTAGCGCAAAATCTCGATGAAGTCGGCGCGCGTGTAGTGGCCCGTGCCGTGGTTGTCGGGCGCATCGGCCTCGGGGCCGGAGCCGTAGGACGGATGCAGGTGGTCGCGCTCGTCGAGGGTGTGGCCGCGGCGGCCGCCCACCTCGGTCAGCTCGGGCAGGCCGGGGATCTCGAGGCGCCAGCCCTCGTCGTTGGTCAGGTGGAAGTGCAGGCGGTTGAGCTTGTAGAAGGCCATCAGGTCGAGCAGGCGCAGCACGCTTTCCTTCTGGTGGAAGTTGCGCGAAGCGTCGAGGTGCATGCCGCGCCAGCCGAAACGGGGCGCGTCTTCGATCAGGACGGCCGGCACGCGCAGCGTCTCCATCGGGGCGGCCCAGGCGTCGAGTGGCAGCAGCTGCAGCAGCGTCTGGCAGCCATAGAAGACGCCGGCCGCGTCGCTGCCCAGGATCTCGATGCCCGACACCTCGTTTGCCGAAAGGCGATAGGCCTCGCGTGCCTTGCCGGCCACCTGCAGCGGACTGATGGCCAGCAGGATCTTGCCGGCACCGCCATTGCCGCCTTCCACCAGCCGGGGCCGCTGCCCTGTCAGCGCTTCGAGGCGCCCGGCGAGCAGGTCGGCCTCGCGTGCCAGCGAGGGCTGGTAATGCACCTCGAGTCCGTCGGCTTCCAGTGACACCTCACCTTCGCCTCGCTGTAGCGATACCGGCGTGGGCAGCACGGGCGTCACCTCGTCGGGCGCGAGCAGGCTGAGCCGGCTGTTTTGCTCGAAGTCCAGCGCCGCGGTGGGGATGGGCACGCGGTCGCCCGGAGTCCGATGTATCTGCTCGGGGCGCGTGAAGGGTGCTACCTGGTACTGCCGCACGGGAATGCGGCTTTCGCCAAACGTGAAATAGAGGCCGCAGGGCGCATCCGACACCTTGGTGATGCTCCACGAGCCCACCATGGTCACGACGACGCTGCTGTCGGGCGGCAGGCGGAAGCCCTCTTTTGGCGAAAGCCGATACCAGTCGCCACTGGGCCGCTCGATGCGCACACCGCCCGTCGTGCTGTCGGCGACGAGCTGGCGATAGCCCTGGTTGAACCACAGGCTCCAGCCCGTGTCGGGCAGCATGGCGGGGCCGTGATTGACGAGCGTGAAGGCGGCCTTGTACTGAGGTTTGCCCTGCCAGCCGTTGGCGATGACTTCGTACCGCACTTCGACGGCGGAAAAGTCGGGGGCTCCGCCCTGTCGGTCGCTGCTGCAACCCCAAAGGAAAAACAGCAGGGCGGCCAGGGCCAGCATTCGCGAGGTGGTCGGGTGATGCATGGAGAGGTTCGTTTTGTTTTGATGATGGACGATGGACGATAGACTATGGACGATGGACGATGGACGAT
>CAYNYN010000421.1:0-2662 GCA_964401445.1 uncultured Saprospiraceae bacterium
CCGCTCACCGGCCAGGACCTGGTGACGGCCCTGCGCATACGCGACATGAAGATCGAAGGCAACGCAGTGACCTTCGCCCTCGAGTTTCCCAAGATCGAGGACGAGACCAAGATGCAGCTGTTGGCCAAATGCAACGAGGTGATCCAGCAGGCCTTTCCCGAGGCGGATGTCAATATTCATTTCCTGTTGCAGGGAGGCGGTGGCCAGCAGGCTGCCGAACCCGAACGGCCGTTGCCGCATGTGCAGAATATCATCGCCGTGGCCTCGGGCAAGGGCGGCGTAGGCAAGAGCACCGTCTCGGTCAACCTGGCCCTGGCCCTCAAGACGCTGGGCGCCAAAGTGGGCCTGATGGATGCCGACCTGTACGGCCCGTCCATTCCCACCATGCTGGGCCTGAAGGGGCAGCGACCGCGCGTGGCCGAGATGTACGGCCAGCCCAAGATCACGCCGCTGGAGGCCTTCGGCATGCCGGTGATCTCGCTGGGCAACATCATCGAGCCGGAGCAGGCCGTGGTGCTGCGCGGCCCGCGGCTGGCGGCCATCATCAAGCAGTTCTTTTTCGACGTCATCTGGCCGCCACTCGATTTCCTCGTGGTGGACCTGCCGCCGGGCACGGGCGACATCCAGCTCACCCTCGTCCAGACCGTACCCGTCACGGGGGCCGTCATGGTCACCACCCCGCAGGAGGTCGCACTGGCCGACGCCATCAAGGCCATGAACATGTTCCGTCTGCCTTCGGTCAACGTGCCCATCCTCGGCGTGGTGGAAAACATGGCGTGGTTTACGCCGCCCGAGCTGCCCGACAAGAAGTACTACCTTTTCGGCAAAGGCGGGGGCAAGGAGCTGGCCAAAATGGCACAGACGGTGCTGCTGGGCCAGATCCCCATCGTCGAGCAGGTGCGCGAAGGGGGCGATGCGGGTCGGCCGGCCGTGCTCGACGAGTCGTCGCCCGTGGCCCGTGCCTTTCTCGAGGTAGGCAAGAACGTGCTGCGGCAGGTGGCCATCCGCAACGAAATGCTCGAACCGACGCGGGTGGTGCGCACCGAAGGATGAGGCAGCCCCTCAACCCCGATGCCGCCTGACCTGTTGAACCGTTGAGATAGTGGCGGCCTGCGCGAAAGCGAATTGCACTTGTAATGATTTTTGAATCAGTGATATATACAAGGTTTTGAACTTTAGAATTTAAACCCCAAACCAAACCCAAGCCCTCAACCCTACACCCTCAACCCTCAACCATTAAACCATAGTCCATGACCTCAGAAGAGCGCGCTCGATTGTTGCAACGCGTCGATCAGGCCCTCGACGGCATCCGACCCCACCTCGCCGTCGATGGGGGCGACGTGGAAGTGGTGGACGTGACCGACGACCTGCGCGTCAAGATTCGCTGGGTCGGCAACTGCGAGTCGTGCAGCATGTCGGCCATGACGCTGCGCGCCGGCCTCGAGCAGGCCATCAAGGGGGCCGTGCCCGAGATCGTGGAGGTGGTGCCCGTCAACGGCGTGCAGTGAGTCCCATCGCTTTGTTTTTTTCGGCTTTCGCAAAATTTTACCCTGTCCCATGACCCGAGACCAGCTCGTCCAGCTCATCCGCGAGCGCCGCTCCTTTCTGTGCATTGGCCTGGATACCGACCCCGCACGCATCCCCGAACACCTGCAGGGGGAAGAAGACCCCGTCTTCGCCTTCAACAAGGCCATCATCGATGCCACGCGCGACCTCTGCGTGGCCTACAAGCCCAACCTGGCATTCTACGAGGCGCTCGGCTGGCAGGGCTGGCGCAGCTTCCAGCGCACGGTGACATACATCGGCGACAGCCACTTCATCATCGCCGATGCCAAGCGCGGCGACATCGGCAACACCTCGCGCCGCTATGCCTCGGCCTTTTTCCATGCCATGAACTGCGATGCCGTCACCGTAGCGCCCTACATGGGCCGCGACAGCGTCGAACCTTTCCTCGGCTTCGAGGGCAAGTGGGTCATCCTGCTCGGCCTGACCTCCAACCCCGGCAGCGCCGATTTCCAGCTTCGGCCCATGGCCGACGGGCAGCCCCTGTACCGCCACGTGATCCGGCAGGCCATGAGCTGGGCCGGCCCCGACGCGCTGATGTTCGTGGTGGGCGCCACCCATCCCGACGAGCTGGCCGACATACGCGCCCTCGCACCCGGGTACTTCTTCCTGGTGCCGGGGGTGGGCGCCCAGGGCGGCAGCCTCGAGGCCGTGGCACGCGCCGGCATGAACGACCAGTGCGGCCTGCTGGTCAACTCGTCGCGCGGCATCATCTACGCCGGCAGCGGCACCGATTTTGCCGACAAGGCCAGAAGTGCCGCCCTGCACCTGCAGCAGCAGATGGCCGCCCTGCTCGAGGCAAGCGGGATGCTCGGGTGAGTATGATGGGCGCGCATGCGGGTAACCAATACGCGCAGATTTCTTTCACAGCGTTCCACTGCGTACGTACAGAGCGCCACAGAGTCGGGCCAACCCGATGAAAGGCCTCGCTCTGTTTCGTTGGGTCGAGCGTTGAGGGTTTGGCTCACTCACGTAGTTCCCCCTCTTTCGCGGGGTGCACTATCTCAACATCGCTGCGCAGCAGCGTCTCAACTTCGCCGCGACAGCGGCGTATCAACACCGAGCGGCAGCGAGTCTCAACGGTCGATTCTTCGGGTCA
>CAYNYN010000422.1:0-2661 GCA_964401445.1 uncultured Saprospiraceae bacterium
CCGATGTCCACGGAATTATTTGACAAGGTGCGGGCGATCATTGCCGAGATCGAGCAGGCCCGTCCGACTACGCCCGAGGAGCTGGAGCAGTTCCGGATCCGCTATCTGGGCAGCAAGAACATCCTGAAGCCCCTCATGGGCGAGATCCGGCACATCCCCAACGAGCAGAAGCGGGAGTATGGCCAGCTCGTCAACCAGGCCAAGCAGCTGGCCGAGCAGAAATACCAGGAACTGAAAGAGGTGGTGGCGCGCGCCGCCGAGGCGGCCGAAGGGCAGGAGCTCGACCTCACCGCGCCGGGCGAGCCGCTCGAGCAGGGGGCCATCCACCCGCTCACCACCACGCTCAACCGCATCGTGCGCATCTTCGAGCGCATCGGCTTCACCGTGGCCGAGGAGCGCGAGATCGAAGACGACTGGCACAACTTCACGGCCATGAACACGCCGGAAGACCACCCCGCCCGCGACATGCAGGACACCTACTACCTGCGCGACGTGCCCGGCATGCTGCTGCGCACGCACACCTCGTCGGTGCAGGCGCGCGTGATGACCAGCCAGCAGCCGCCCATCCGCATCATTGCGCCGGGCCGCGTGTATCGCAACGAGACCATCTCGGCGCGGGCCCACTGCCAGTTCCATCAGGTGGAAGGCCTGTACGTGGACGAAGGCGTCAGCTTTGCCGACCTGAAGCAGACGCTGCTCTACTTCGCCCGCCAGATGTTCGGGCCCAAGGTGCGCATCCGCATGCGCCCCTCCTACTTCCCCTTCACCGAGCCGAGCGCCGAGATGGACGTGTCGTGCTTCATCTGCGACGCCAAAGGCTGCAACATCTGCAAGCACACGGGCTGGGTCGAGATCCTGGGTTGCGGCATGGTCGATCCGCAGGTGCTCGAGAACTGCGGCATCGACCCCACCCGCTACACGGGCTATGCCTTCGGCATGGGCATCGAGCGGCAGGCCATGCTGCTCTACGGCATCAACGACATCCGCCTGTTCTTCGAAAACGACGTGCGCTTCCTGCAACAGTTCCGGGCGGCGTTTTGAGGTGAAAAAGTCGATGGACGATGGACGATAGACAATGGATATGCCCATCGTCAGTGCCGGTCCCCGAAAATCCGGAACAGGCATCGGGTAGCGGGCATCGCGGATCACGCGTTGTGTGACACCAATTCAGCCTTACTCGGTGGCGCTCGATGCGTCCTCTGTGACACTCTGTGTAACAAAAAAACTGCCGCTCAACGTTGAGCGCAGCGAGCCTGAACCCTCGAATCCCCACGATCCAAAAACCACGACCGACATGTCCAAACCATCCATACCCAAAGGCACGCGCGATTTCCTGCCTGCCGAGGTGCGCAAGCGCCAGTACATTTTCGACACCATTCGCGGCGTGTTCGAGACCTGGGGCTACGTGCCCATCGAGACGCCCGCCATGGAGCTGCTCGAGACGCTGCTGGGCAAATACGGCGAGGAAGGCGACAAGCTGCTGTTCCGCATCCTGAACAATGGCGACTTTTTGGCGAAAGCCGACAAGGAGGCGCTGGCACAGATGGATTCGCAGCGCCTGGCCCTCAGCATCGCGCGGCGGGGCCTGCGCTACGACCTGACGGTGCCTTTTGCCCGCTACGTGGTGATGCACCAGCACGAGATCAGCCTGCCCTTCAAGCGCTACCAGATACAGCCCGTGTGGCGTGCCGACCGTCCGCAGAAAGGGCGCTATCAGGAGTTCTACCAGTGCGATGCCGACGTGGCGGGTTCCGACTCGCTGATGTACGAGGCCGAGCTGGTGCAGATCTACGACGAGGTGTTCCACCGGCTGGGACTGAAGGTGCGCATCAAGCTCAACAACCGCAAGGTGCTGGCTGGCATGGCCGAGGTGGCCGGCGTGGCCGACCGCTTCACCGACATGACCGTGGCCATCGACAAGCTCGACAAGGTGGGATGGGACGGCGTGCGCGCCGAGATGGAGGCGCGCGGCATCGGCGCCGAGGCACAGCAGCGCCTGCAGGCCATGCTCGAAGCGCCCTCGGTCGAGGTGCTGGCCGACATGCTGGCCCCCAGCGAGACGGGACGCCTCGGCATCGAAGAGCTGCAGACCGTCATGGCCTATCTCGACGGCATCGAGCTGCACAACGAGCTGGCGTTCGAGCCCACGCTGGCACGCGGTCTTTCCTACTACACGGGCTGCATCTTCGAGGTGGTGGTGGACACCCACGCGCATCCGGGCGTGCGCATGGGCAGCATCGGCGGGGGCGGCCGCTACGCCGACCTGACGGGCATCTTCGGGCTGAAGGGCGTCTCGGGCGTCGGCATCTCGTTTGGTGCCGAGCGCATCTACGACGTGCTCGAAGAGCTGAACCTCTTCCCCGAGGGGCTGACGCAGACGCTGCAGGTGCTGGGCATCGCCTTCGACGAGGCCTCGCATCGCTTTGCCTTTCGGCAAATCAGCGCCCTGCGCCAGGCCGGCATCGCTGCCGACCTGTATCCCGAGCCGGCCCGCCTGAAAAAGCAGATGAAGTATGCCAACGCCATCGGCGTGCCCTACGTGCTGCTCGTGGGTGAAGACGAGATGAAGACCGGAAAACTGGCACTGAAAAACATGCACACGGGCGAGCAGTCGGCACACACCCTTTCGGAAATCGTGGACATCTTGCGGTCCGTCAGCTA
>CAYNYN010000423.1:0-2637 GCA_964401445.1 uncultured Saprospiraceae bacterium
GCCGCGACAGCGGCCTATCAACATCGAGCGCAGCGAGTCTCAACTGTCAAATCCTCGGTCCTTCGATTCTTCAAATCCTCTCTGCAAATCCGCGGGACTACCCACCTGCTCCTCCACTGCCGGTTTTTCCCACCCCACATGGTTTGGGGTATATCCTGTGGGTCTCATCGTGGCAATAGCTGAATCACCTTTTCGCGGTTGTTGTAGGCCGTCCAGTTGCGCAGCCCTTCCTCTTCGTGCACCAGCTCGCCTTCCGGGCTGATGAGGAAGGTGGTGGGCAGCGATACGACGAACACGTCGATGAAGGGCACCTCGAGCCGCACGAACTCGAAGCCGAACTCGGGATGGCTTTTCCGGAAGGCTTCGATGGTGGCCGCGTCTTCGTCGCTGGCGGCGAGGAAGACGATATCGGCCGGGTCGAGCTCCTGGCGCAGCTGCTCGATCGAGGCCATCTCGGTGAGGCAGGGCCGGCACCAGGTGGCCCAGAAGTTCAGGAAGACGGCCTTGCCGTGGTAGCGCCGCAGATCGATGGGGCGCCCCTCCAGGTCGGTCAGGCGCACGCGCTGCAGGCGCTCGTCGGTGATGGGGGGCACGTCGCTGAGGTCCACCGTCTGGCGGGGCCTGAGCCACTGACAGCTACCCACGAGGGCGCAGGCGAGTACGAGGAGGAAGGTCTGACGCATGATGCTGGCTTTGTGCGGGCTAATATCGGCAAATGTGCCATAGCACGCCCCTCACCGCCATTCGGCCACCAGCGCCGTCACCAGGCGGCGCAGGCGCGGCGCCACGGCCTCGACGGCGGCGATGACGTCTTCGACCGTCACTTCGCCGATGGCCTCGGGCGGCCAGCACTTGTTCGACACCACCGACACCACGGCCACCTGCATGTCCATGTGACGGGCCACCAGCACCTCCGGCACCGTGCTCATGCCCACCACCCAGCCGCCGATGGTGTGCACGAAGCCGTACTCGGCAGGCGTCTCGAGGTTGGGGCCCGGCAACGACACATAGACGCCTTCGTGCGCCCGCAATCCGAACGAGGGGGCCAGCGCCAGCCCGCGCGCGTTGAAGGTGCGGTCGTAGGGCTTCGACATGTCGGGGAAGCGGGGGCCCAGCCGCTCGTCGTTGGGGCCGCGCAGCGGGTTGTCGGGCAACAGGTTGATGTGGTCGCGGATGAAGACGATGTCGCCCATCGCCACCTCCTCGCGCGTGCCGCCGGCCGCATTGGACGCCAGCAGCTTGTCGGCGCCCAGGAATTTCATCACCCTTACGGGAAACGTGACCTGCTGCATGCTGTAGCCTTCGTAGTAGTGGAAGCGGCCGGCCATCATGACCACGGGGCGCCCGCCCAGCCGGCCCAGCAGCAGGCGGCCTGCATGACCGGGCGCCGTGGAGACGGGAAAATGGGGGATGTCGGCATAGGGGATGGCCGCTTCCAGCTCGATCTCGTCGGCCAGCTTGCCCAGGCCCGTGCCCAGAATGATGCCCACCTCGGGGCGCAGATCACTGACGGTGCGGATGTAGTCGGTGGCTTCCTGGATCTGGTCGTACAGCATGTCGTGGTTTTTGATGGAGGATGGACGATAGACGATGGACGATGGACGATAGACGATGGCTGCGCGTTACGGACGTCACGCCCTTTCCGGGCAAACCGCCAACGCCACATGCGCCGCCTTGGCCCATTTTCGGCTTTCGCCAAATGGCACCCGCCTGCACGTCAGAACATGATGGCGGCGCGCAGGGTCAGCACGAACAGGGTGGCCTTGCTGTCTTCGGGCACGGTACCCAGCTCGGGATGGTAGGTGGTGCCCGTGTCGCGGGTGAAGTCGTTGATCAGGCGCTGGAAGTACACGCCGCCCACCAGGGCGTTCGACTGCGTGATGCTGTATTCCAGGCCGCCGCCGATGCCCCACGACAGCAGCAGGCCTGCCACCTCATTGCTGATGTCGAGGTCGTCATAGTCGAATTCGGGCGCGTCGAGCTTGCCCACGGCCTTGTTGCGGATGCTGAACAGGATGTGCGGCTCGAGGAAATAGCGGACGTAGCCGAACTCGCGCGACTGCATGCGCAGCCCGAACGGGATCTCGATGAACTGCACGCGGTAGCGCAGCTCCGTGCCGGCGCCCATGCTGTCGATGCCGGTCAGCTCCATGGTCTTGTTCCAGTAGTCGCCCGGCAGGTCGTGCAGCAGGCGCCCCCCCTGTCCGAAGGCGTAGTTCAGGCCGGTGGTGAAGGCGTAGTTTTCGCGGAAATAGAACTCGGCCACCATGCCTATCCGGATGCCGGGCAACATGCCGTTGTTGTTGATGGTGTTGTCGTTGGTGTCCATCCAGGAGAGGTAGGGGCTGGCCTGGAAGCCAAAGCGCATGTCCGTGACCTGGGGTGCGCGAAACTGGGCCTGGAGGTGCAGTGCGCACAGCAAGCTCAGCGTGGTCAGCAGCACAATTTTTTTCATGGCAATGAGTTTAGGGAACGCGTTTTCAAATGGAGTTTGTGGGATACGATCAACGCTTTCGATCGCGCAAAAATGCACATTCCTGCGCGCTGTTGCTTCACAGGGCCAGCACCGGCGCGTGGCGCGTTCGTCCACTTCGGCCCTCGCGTCTAACTTTGCGCTTCCGCAAAACGGTCGCAGCG
>CAYNYN010000424.1:0-1238 GCA_964401445.1 uncultured Saprospiraceae bacterium
GTCAAATCTTGCGCAGGGCTTCCACGGGCCTGAGCCGGATGGCCTTGAGGGCCGGGTAGATACTGGCCAGCAGTGCCGTGATGAACACGGCGATGGCCAGCTCGACGTACATGCCCGGATAGACGTCGGGATAGATGATGGCCGACATGCCGAACTCGCTGAAGCCCTCACGGGCGTACTGACTCAGGTCGAGCCCCTGGTCTTTGTAGTAGTGGATCATGACGGCCCCGATCAGGATGCCGAGCGGGGCGCCCACCACGCCCAGCATCAGCGTCTCGAGCATGATCATGAAGAACACGCGCACCTTGTTCATGCCGATGGCCATGAGCATGCCCAGCTCGCGCACGCGCTCCAGCACGGCCATGAGCATGGTGTTGATGATGCCGAAAATGAGGCCCAGCATCACGATGACCATGATGATGTAGACCGAGGTGGCTATCTGCGACTCGAACAGCCGGATCTCGGGCGAGAGCTGCATGTAGGTCTGCACGTCGAGGTCCGGCATGCGGCTGCGCAGGCGCGCGGCCACGGTGTCGGCCAGTGAGGCATCCTCGAGCAGGATGGCCAGCTCGTGGGCGATGCCCTCCCTGCCCAGCACGCGGTTCAGGTCCTCGCGTCGCACCAGGGCCGTGCTTTCGTCGAAGGCGTTGTTGTCGGTATCGAAGAGGCCCGTCACGCGAAAGGCGGCCGACGTGATGTTGCCGCTGAGGTCCTGAAAGGTCAGCACCACGCGCGAGCGCAGGCGTACGCCCAGCCGCTCGGCCAGTTTTTTGCCCAGGTAGATGCCGTTGCGCTTGCCTTCCGGCAAATATTCCCCTTCTACGAGCTTGCCGTCGAGCTGCGAGATGGCCGCTTCCGCCTCCGGATCGACGGCGCGCACGCGCAGCGCGCGGCTGCCCCGGGCCGAGGAGACCATGCCGTTGACGATCGTTCGGGGGCTGACGACGACCACGCCTGCCTCGGCGGCTGCCAGCGCCGCCAGACTGTCGGCATTGTCGAGGAAGAACTTCACGTCGTGGTCTTGCAGGTAGTCGGGATGATGCACCTGGATGTGCGACACCTCGAGGCGGATGGCGCTATCGACGTAGCTGTTGCCCATGCCGATGGAAAAACCCATCAGGAAAATGACGGCCCACACGCCCATGGCGATGGCCAGAATGACCACCCAGCTTCGCGTGGGGTTGCGCCAGATGTTGCGCCAGGCTATTCGGAAAAGCATGTGCGTCGTTTTTTGCTTT
>CAYNYN010000424.1:1338-2629 GCA_964401445.1 uncultured Saprospiraceae bacterium
TCTCTCCATCACACTCAGTGCCGCATCGCTTCCACGGGCTTCAGGCGGCCTATTTTCCAGAAGGGATACAGCGCCAGTATGGTGGTGATGACGAACACGACCACGGCCTGGCTGAGGAACACGAACGGCTCGAAGGCGGCCGGGAAGACGGGCTCGAAACCGAACTGCGCGTAGGTTTCCGCCATCTCCTGGTTGCCGGTGAAATCGATCGGATGGGTGTGGAACCAGTACACCACCGGGAAGCTGGCGAGGAAGCCGAGCAAGGTGCCCAGAAAGGCGATGAACAGGATTTCGAGCCACACCTCGATCGAGAGCTGCAACCGCTTCATGCCGATGGCCACCAGCACGCCGAACTCGTAGCTGCGCTCGGCCGTCATCATCAGGATGGTGCCGAAAATGCCGAACGACACGATCAGGTACAGGATCAGCAACATGAGGTAGTTGCCAGCCGTATCCACGGCGCGCGCCTCCACCAGCTCGGGCATCATCTCGTGCCAGTCCATGATCTCGTAGCGCGTGGTGTCGAGGCTGCTGCGCAGCGCGTGCAGGATGTCGGGCACTTCGTCCTTGTCCTCTACCTTGAGCGCGATGGAGGTGATGAGCCCCTCGGCGCCATAGAAGTACTGGGCTACGGGCAGGGGCAGGTACACCATCTGTTTGTTCAGCTCGGGCGAGCCAAAGTGGACCAGCCCCTTGACGGGATACTTGCCTGCGGCATTGACGCCATGGTAGCCCTGGCTGAGCAGGATCAGCGTGTCGCCCAGCCCGAGGCCCAGGCGCTCGGCCACCCCTTCGGCTACCAGCACCGCTTCCTCGCCGTCGGCAAAGTAGTCGCCCGCCACGATGCGCTCCTTCAGGTTGGTCATGAGGTGCTCGCGCCCGGGATCGATGCCGACCACCATCACGCCGGTAGTGTTGTCGCCCCAGGCGGCAAGGGCAAAGGACTCGAGGCGCGGCACCGTGGTCTCGACGCCGGGCACCCACTCGGGGATGCTGCGCAGGCTGTCGGTTTCGGCGAATGCCAGATCGATGGAGCGATCGTTCCAATAGCCTTTGGCGTGGATCTGCACGTAGCCGAAGTAGTAGTTGACCACACTCTCCTCCATCCGGTCCCATGCGCCCTTCTGGATCGAGACCATCAGCGTGGACAGCACCACCGCGAAGAAGATGGATGCCGCCGTGATCCAGGTGCGGCGCTTGTTGCGCCAGATGTTGCGCCAGGCCAGTACGAGCAGGGTTTTCATCGTTTGGTTTGTGGTTAAGCGTTTTTTCAAAAAGAGGAATCGAAGAA
>CAYNYN010000425.1:0-2612 GCA_964401445.1 uncultured Saprospiraceae bacterium
TCAACTCTCAACGCTACACCCTCAACCCTCAACCTTTTACTTGAGCGTGAACTCCGTTTCGCCGGCCAGGTAGCCTTTGTTGTACACCTGCACGGTGTAGATGCCCGGCGAGAGGGTGGCCGGCGGCTCGTAGATGAGGCAGAGCTCGGCCTCGTCGTTCTGGTACTGGTAGTCGATGGCCTGGGTGAAGCGCACCTCCTCGTTGGTGTCGCCGCGGCGGATGGTGCCTGCCCCTTCGTCGTCGGCGCCCAGCGTCTCCCCCACGGGCGAGACGATGCGCACGTAGAAGCGCTCGGGGCCGGGCTGCACCAGCGTGGCATCGACGCGCGTGGTGACGAAGCACACCTTCAGCATGTCGATGTCCTTGGCGCGCTTGCGGGCCACGGGCTTGCCCGAACGCCGCACCTTGAGGGGGGTCACCTCGAGCTGCTTGACCATGACCACGGAGGCGCGCCGCACCTGACGCAGCAACTGCCGCTTTTCCTCTTCGAAGCGCTTCTTCTCGGCTTCGAGCTGGGCACGCGTGGCCAGGATCTCCGCGGCCTTCGACCGTTCCTGGTTCACCGTCTGCTGCAGCTCGGCAGCCGTCTTTTCGAGCTCTTCGTTTTTGCGGGCCAGCTCTCGGTTGATGCGTTCCAGCTCGGCGATGCGCTGTTTGTACTCCTCCACCTGCTGCTGCATGCGCTGCATCTCCTCGCGCGCCTTGATCAGGTCGCGCTTGTTGCCGATGAGCTCCTCGATCTTTTGTTTTTGCTGCAGCAGCTCCTGCTTCTGCTGTTCGATGAGGGTGTTGAGCTCTTCATTGGTGCCGCGCAGCCCCTCGAGCTCGGCCAGCGACTCGAAGTACTGCTTTTCGAGCTCCGACTTCAGGCGGGTCACCTCGTCCAGCTCGGTGCGTTGCGTCTTGATGGTCTTGTCCTGTTTGAACTTGGTATAGAGCAAAAACACATTGAGCACCAGCAGGATGAGTATGGCCACGACGGCCGCGACGAGCAACTGCTGATTGGGTTTCATTCGTGATGCCATGCAAGATTCATTTGCTTGTGCCAGGAGTTTGGGCAGGGTCGCCAACCACTCATACGCCTGTGGGCGCCGGAAGTTGTGCAGGACTTCTGTAGCTGCCGCAAAATATGCATTATTGCAGGCCCTGAACAAACGGCAGGTGCAGCCTGCACAGTACTGTATCGCATCTTGCAAACCGACGCCCCATGCTCATCGCTTTCGTGGTGCTCTATTTGTTGGGTACGATTGCCATCGGCTACTGGGCTTCGCGGCAGGTGCGCACGGCCCAGGACTTTGCGCTTGCCGGCCGCCGTATGCCGCTGATCGTGGCCGCCTCGGCCCTGTTTGCCACCTGGTTCGGCTCGGAGACCATCATGGGCGCCTCATCGGAGTTTCTGGAGCGGGGCTTGCTGGGCGTCATCGAGGATCCGTTCGGCGCGGCGCTCTGCCTCATCCTGGTGGGGGCCTTCTATGCGCGGCCGCTGTATCGCATGAAGATTCTGACGTTCAACGACTTTTTCCGCCTGCGCTACGACCGGCGCACCGAGGTGCTGTCGGCCGTGTTCATGGTGCCCTCGTTCTTCAGCTGGATCGCCGCCCAGCTCGTGGCGCTGGCCATCGTGATGCACGTGCTGGTGGGCCTGCCCATCCCGTGGGGCATCTGGCTCTGCACGCTCATCGTGGTCATCTACACCTACATCGGTGGTATGTGGGCCGTGTCGATCACCGACTTCGTGCAGACGATCATGATCGTGGCGGGCCTGCTGGCGCTGGCCATCCAGCTGGTGGGCGATGCCGGCGGCCTGCAGCAGGTGGTGGCCCGCACGCCCGAGGGCTTCTTCCGCTTTTTTCCCGAGCCCACGCTGCACGACCTGGCCCACTACGTGGCGGCATGGATCACCATCGGTCTGGGCAGCATCCCGGGGCAGGACGTGTTCCAGCGCGTGATGTCGGCCCGCGACGAGACGACGGCGGTGCGGGCATCGTACCTGGGCGGCATCATGTACCTGAGCATCGGCATGTTGCCGCTGCTGATCAGCCTGGCGGGGCACCAGCTCTACCCCGAGCTGGAGCAGGCCGCCGACACGCAGACGGTGCTGCCCCGGATCGTGATGCTGCACGCCGGCCTGCTGGTGCAGGTGCTTTTCTTCGGCGCGCTGCTCTCTGCCGTGCTGAGCACCACCTCGGGGGCCATCCTGGCGCCAGCCACGGTGCTGGGCGAAAACATCGTGCGCCCCATGCTCGGGGACGTCAGCGACGCCCGCCTGCTGCGCATCATGCGCATCAACGTGGTGCTGGTAGCCCTGGCCTCGGCGCTCATGGCCATGTGGCAAAGCGACATCTACGAACTGGTGGGCCAGTCGAGCACGCTGACACTCGTGTCGCTCTTCGTGCCGCTCACGGCGGGCATCTACTGGCCCAAAGCCTCGACGGGAGGCGCCCTCACGTCCATCATCACGGGCATGGTGGTGTGGATCGGCTGCGAGCTGGCTGGCACCGAAATCCCCTCGCTGCTCTACGGCCTTCTGGCCAGCTTCGTGGGCCTGCTGGCAGGGACGTGGTGGTGGCCGCGGGTGGAGAGTGAGAGAGGAGTGAGGAGTGAGGAGTGA
>CAYNYN010000426.1:0-2600 GCA_964401445.1 uncultured Saprospiraceae bacterium
CAGCCGCCCATCGATCCATGCGCGCGTGCGGGCGACGAGCTCCCTGGGATCGTCGTCGCTCAGGGGCGGGCCGTAGGCGATGCGCACCTCGAGGTATTTTTTGGCGAAAGCCTGAAGGAAATGGGGCACGAAGGTGGCGTCGCCCACCCAGGCGTTGGCCGGGTCGGGATAGTCGATGGCCACGGGGATGACGGGCACGCCCAGCTCGGCGGCCACGCGGAAGGCGCCCGGCCGGAAGGGGATGGTGTGCGGCTCGAGGTGGGTGGTGCCTTCGGGATAGAGCAGCACCGAGTGGCCGGCCTCGAGCGTCTGCCGGATGGCCATGAGCGTGCCGAAACGGCTTCGCTTGCTTTCGCGCTTGACGTACATGATGCCGGTGGCCCGGGCGGCAAAGCCGATGAGGGGCCACGAGGCCACCTCGGCCTTGGCTACGGGCAGCGCCTCGACGTCGTGCAGCACGACGATGGGATCGAGATAGGAGCGGTGGTTGCCCACGTACAGAGCGGGGCCCTCGTGCGTCGGCAGCGCCCCTTCGCGCAGGATGCGCACGCCGAGGTGGCGCAGCACGGTGCGCGCCCACCGCTTGCGCACGCGCAGGGCGCGCCGCATGTCGTGGCCCATGAGGGCGCTTTTCAGCAAAAGGGGCACGAGGTACCACAGCGTGCAGCCCGCCATGAAGAGGCCGCGATACACGGCCACCAGTTTGCCGAAAGGCAGCGGGGGCGCAACCCTGGCCGTGGCGGGCGAGGCAAGAGGCGTATCCGTTTCGTTCATTCCGTTTCCTTTTTGAGTGCTTCGATCATGGAATAGGGCACGTCGTGCAGGTCGAGGATGATGAAGCCGTCGAGCACGTCGCTGAAGTTGGGATCGACGTTGAAGCTGATGAAGCGGGCGTTGAGCTTGATGTACTGCCTGATGAGCACGGGCAGGCGGATGTGGTCGGGCTCGATGTCTTCGATGAGCTGGTCGAGCGACTGGATGCCGTCGCCCAGGCTGTCGACGAGCGCGTCCAGATCCACCTTGTCCGTCTCGACGCGGAAGGGCTTGCGCGGCTCGAGATATTGGGCCAGCTCCTCGTTGAAGAAATACTTGCGGATGAAGGCCACGATGAGGCTGCGCGACAGGTGGCTGAAGTGCTTGCTGATGCTCACCGGCCCGTACAGGTACCGATACTGGGGGTGGCGCAGCAGGTAGTACAGGATGCCCTTCCAGAGCAGGAACAGGGGCAGCGGCTTGCGCTGGTAGTCGGGCACCACGTAGGAGCGCCCCAGCTCGACGGCCTGCTGCATGATGGGCCAGAAGCCGGGCTTCACCTTGAACAGGCTGCTGATGTAGAAGCCGCCGGCGCCGTGCTCGGCGAAGATGCGGTCGCCGGGGCCCATGCGATAGCCGCCCACGATGCGGCGCGCCTCGCGGTCCCAGATGATGAGCTGCAGGTAGTACAGGTCGTACTCGTCCAGGTCGCGCGCCTTGCCCGTGCCCTCGCCTACCTCGCGGAAGGTCAGCTCGCGCAGCCGCCCGATCTCGCGCAGCGCCACGGGGATCTCGTGCGCCTCGGCGAAAAAGACGTCGTAGGGGCCCTGCGATACCAGCAGGTTGGCGTAGCGCAGCGCCTCGATCTCGCGGGCGATGGCTTCGGGATCTTCGGGTGGTGCGATGGGTTCGGGCTGCTCGGAACGCGGCCGCGGCAGCTGGAGCAGGGGCTTGAGGTCGAGCTCCATGCCGAGGGCGAAGATGCGGGCCTGCAGGTAGCGCCGGAAGTCGCGCGTGCGCTCGAAAGCGGCGAGCTGGTCGGCCGGGATGGCGCGCCCGATGCGCATGGCCACCCGCGTGGTCCGTATCCCCCGGCTGGCGGCCCGCAACCCGCGCTCCACCAGCGCACTGCCTCGCACGGCCAGCCGCACCGGCACGATGGGCAGGCCCAGCTTGCGCAAAAAGCGGAACAGCAGCTTGCGCTGGCGCAGCGCCTCGCGCGGGTCGCGGCGCCCCGGCCCGAAACGCACGACGATGGCCAGACTGCATCCCTGCTCGATGGCGGCGCGCACGGCTTTGAGCGCCTGACGCACCACCTTCTTGCCTTTCGGCAAATCAGAGAGGAAGGGCAGCTCGATGGCATGGGGGCGCAGCGCCTCGGGCAGCCGCTGTATCTGGGTGGTGAGCAGGCGCAGGCAGGGCTGCCTGTCGGCAAACGTCTCCCACAGCAACAGCTCGTCGATGCCGGGCAGCTGCCGGTTGGCCACCACGACGAAGGGCCCCTGGGCAGGGATGCGCTTGCGATCCTGCTCGGAGAGCTGCAGCTCGACGCGCCGGGATGCCAGCAGTCGCGCCGCCTCGGAAGGCGTGCCCTGCACTTCGGATGAGCGAGGAGAGTCCATAAAGGCCGTTTGCGCCCAAAGGTACCCAATGGTCGGAGAAGGAGAGAAGGAGAGAAGGAGTGACGGAGAGCGGAGAGGAAAAGCGTCGTGTGCCTTTGCGGCGTCGCGCAAGGCACACGCGCTCCTCTCAACCAACATGCTCGTTACGAAGCGGTTTGGGAAAGTAATCCCTGGTTTTTCAAAACCGCAGCTTTCAGACGCAGAAAACCGCAGCAGGCACGCAGT
>CAYNYN010000427.1:0-2530 GCA_964401445.1 uncultured Saprospiraceae bacterium
AAGGGGGCAGACGTTTACGAGCCTCGCAAAGGCTCGCAAACGCTGCCTTGGTCACTCCTCCCTCCTCACTCCTCACACACCGCCTGCACATTTTCCCGCACCATCTCGCAGTGCGGGTACCCGCCATCTTCCCTTTTCGTAATTTGGGCCGGCCTTTTGCCCCGAGCTTCGAGCAAAACCTTCCCAACCATTCGTTCTATGGCAAAAATCGACATACAAGCCAACATCAACGAAGACCATCACAAGCTGGCGATCAAGGAGATGCAGGACAAGCTGGTGCACATCCGCCTGGGTGGCGGCACCAAACGCATCAAGAAGCAGCACGAGCAGGGCAAGCTCACTGCCCGCGAGCGCATCCACTACCTGCTCGACGAAGGAAGCGACTACATCGAGATCGGCTCCTTTGCCGGGTACGAGATGTACGAGGAGTACGGCGGCTGCCCGGCCGGCGGCGTGGTGGTGGTCATTGGCTACGTGAGCGGCCGCCAGTGCGTGGTGGTGGCCAACGACGCCACGGTGAAGGCCGGCGCCTGGTTCCCCATCACGGGCAAGAAGAACCTGCGCGCCCAGGAAATAGCCATCGAGAACCGCATCCCCATCATCTACCTGGTCGACAGCGCGGGTGTGTTCCTGCCCATGCAGGACGAGATATTTCCCGACAAGGAGCACTTCGGCCGCATCTTCCGCAACAACGCCGTGATGTCGAGCATGGGCATCCCGCAGATCGCCGCCGTCATGGGCAGTTGCGTGGCCGGCGGCGCCTACCTGCCCATCATGTCCGACGAGGCGCTCATCGTCGAGGGCACGGGCTCCATCTTTCTGGCCGGCCCCTACCTGGTCAAGGCCGCCATCGGCGAAGACGTGGACAAGGAGACGCTGGGCGGCGCACGCACCCACTCCGAGATCTCGGGCGTGACCGACTACAAGTGCGCCAACGACCAGGAGTGCCTCGACACCATCCGCGACATCATGAGCAAGCTGGGGCACTTCCCCATGGCCGGCATCGACCGCGTGGCACCCAGGGAGCCCGAGCGCCCCGCCACCGACATCCTGCGCATCCTGCCCGCCGACCGCAGCAAGCCCTACGACATGGTCGAGCTGCTCAAGTGCATCGTGGACGAGGGCAGCCTCACCTTTTACAAAAAAGACTACGGCAAGACCATCATCTGCGCCTATGCCCGCATCGACGGCTGGTCGGTGGGCATCGTGGCCAACGACCGCAAGGTGGTCAAGAACGCCAGGGGCGAGATGCAGTTCGGCGGCGTCATCTACTCCGACTCGGCCGACAAGGCCGCCCGTTTCATCATGAACTGCAACCAGAAACACATCCCGCTGGTCTTCTTCCACGACGTGACGGGCTTCATGGTGGGCTCGCGCTCCGAGCACGGCGGCATCATCAAGGACGGCGCCAAGATGGTCAATGCCGTGGCCAACAGCACCGTGCCCAAGTTTTCGGTCGTCGTCGGCAACAGCTACGGCGCCGGCAACTACGCCATGTGCGGGCGCGCCTACGACCCGCGCCTCATCGTGGCCTGGCCCTCGGCGCGCATCGCCGTGATGGGGGGCGAGCAGGCGGCGCGCACCTTGCTGCAGATCGAGGTGTCGGCCATGAAGAAACGCGGCGAGGAGATCTCGCCCGAGCGCGAAAAGGAGCTGCTCGACCAGATCATCGCCCGCTACGAGCACCAGACCGAGCCGTACTACGCGGCGGCCCGCCTCTGGGTGGACGAGCTCATCAACCCGCTCGACACGCGCCGCATCCTGTCCGACGCCATCGCCATGTCCAACCACCGACCCATCGAGCGCTTCAACGTGGGCGTCATCCAGACCTGACCGGCCATGCACCTGTTCGTCAGCCGCCCCCTCGACGCCGACAGCCCCATCGCGCGCTACGCGACGGAGCGCGGCCACACCCTCACGGCCTTCAGCCTGGTGGCCTTCGAGGCGGTGCCCTTCGCCCTGCCCCGCCCCTGGCCCCACTGGATCTTTTTCTACAGCAAGCAGGGCGTGCGCTTTTTCTTCGAGCAACTGGCCGCCTTTCGGCAAATGCTGCCCGAGGGCATACGCCTGGCCGCCATCGGTCCCGGCACGGCCCGCGCCATACGCGCGGCCGGCCACACGCCCGACTTCGTGGGCATGGGCCATCCCGAAGCCACGGCGCGCGCCTTCCGGCAAATGGCTCAAGGCTGCCGCGTGCTCTTCCCCCGCGCCGAGAGGTCGCGCCGCTCGGTGCAGCAGCTCGTCGCCGATGCCGTCGAGGTCCTGGACCTGGTCGTCTATCGCAACACCATCCGCACCAACCTGACACTGCCCGATGCCGACGTGCTGGTCTTCACCAGTCCGCTCAACGCCGAAGCGTGGTACCGCCAACGACCGCCCCGACCCGACCAGCACGTCGTCGCCATCGGCCACACCACGGCACGCGCCCTGCACGCCCTTGGCATCGAAGGGGTGCGCGTGGCGCGCCGGCCCGATGAGGAAAGCATCGTCGAGGTATTGCGCGAGGTCGAGGGTTGAGACTTGGCAAAAG
>CAYNYN010000428.1:0-2526 GCA_964401445.1 uncultured Saprospiraceae bacterium
ATCGCCGCCTTTGGCGGCGTATCAACATCGAGCGGCAGCGAGTCTCAACCATCGATTCCTCGAATCTTCAAATCCTCTCGACGTGATATTTACCTTCATTCGCCGGCGCTATATTGCGATTGCGCCTTTCGGCAAATACCGCCCTCAGGCACCCGGCACGTTCGTCGTGGCAAAGATGCGGCGGATGCTGTAGCGCCCACTGCCATGCGCCATGATGTGCAGCACCCCGCCGGCGATGGCCAGGTTGCGCATGAACATGATGGCTTCATAACGCTGCTCCGGCGCCGGATCGTTCCACCACGAATGCACGATGAAGGTAACGGGAATCCAGTACAGCAGCACCAGCGTGCCGCCAAACCCTACCCGATAACCCGTGAGCAACAGCACCCCCCCGACCAGCAACACGAAAATGGCCCCAATGAGCAGCAAATCCTGGCCGCTCTCGATGCCATAGGCCGTCATCTTTTCCTTGGTCGCCTGGAAGTAGATCACCGAGTCGTAAGCTTCGTAAAGGAAAATGAAGCTCAGCAGCACGCGACCAATGAAGTCCAGTATGTCTTTCATCTCAAGTGTTTGTTTGTGAGTCCTCTGAAAATGGTTGAACGTTTCAGTTTAAAGTTTAAAGTTTAGTGTTTAAAGTTCATTGCCAATTATTTACAAATAAAGGCTGCACACCTATCGTCCATCTGATTTTTGCAGTAGGCTCAGTTTAATGTTTCTACTCGTTACGGAGGGGTTTGGGAAAATGCCCCCGATTTTTCAAAACCGCAGCTTTCAGGCGCAGCTTGACGCAGTGAGCACGCAGTTTTTTCTGACACAGAGTTTCACAGCGTACACACCGAGGGTCACCGATGGTTGGTAAAACCGGGTGAATCGGTGAAACCGGTCAAATCGGTTTCTCTCTCTTCACTCCTCACTCCTCTCAACCTCCACGCTCATCCTGCGCGCCACGGCACGTGCCGTGTTTTGTCCATCCATGGCCGCCGAGATGATGCCCCCCGCATAGCCGGCCCCTTCGCCTGCAGGAAAGAGCCCCTCCACCTGCGGATGCATGCGCGTCTCGGGGTCACGAGGGATGCGCACGGGCGCCGAGGTGCGGCTTTCCGTGGCGATCACGTTGGCCTCGGCGGTGAAGTAGCCTTTCATTTTTTTGCCAAAAATCTTGACGGCCCGCCGCAGCCGGCGGTAGATGAAGTCGGGCAGCAACTCGTGCACCGGCGCCGAAAACAGACCCGGGATGTAAGATGCCGGCGGCAAGGTAGCAGACATGCGGCCTGCCACGAAATCGGTAAGCCGCTGCGCCGGCGCTTTCTGGCTGCCATCGCCGGCACGGAAGCAGGCCTGCTCCACGGCGCGCTGCAGCGCCAGGCCGGCAAACACCCCTTCATGCGCCCAGGCCTGCCAGTCCCGCTCGTCGAGGGCCGTCACCGTGCCGCTGTTGGCCCAGGCCGAATCGCGTCGCGACATCGACATGCCGTTCACCACGATCTCGCCCGGGGCCGTGGCGGCCGGCACCACCAACCCGCCCGGACACATGCAAAACGAAAAGACGCCTTTTTCATCCACCTGGCAGACCAGCTTGTAGCTCGCTGCCGGCAAGTTCGGGTGGCGCGGGCTGTGCTTGTACTGGATCTCGTCGATCAGCGCCTGCGGATGCTCGATGCGCACGCCCAGCGCAAAGGGCTTGGGCTCGAGGCGGATGCCCTTGCGGTGCAGCAGGTAGTACACGTCGCGCGCCGAGTGGCCCGTGGCCAGGATGACGGCATCGGCCAGGTGTTCGTGCTCGCCGTTGACCACCACGCCGCGCACGCGCCCCTCGCGCACGATCAGGTCGGTCACGTGGTGCTCGAAGTGGATCTCGCCGCCATGGTGCAGGATGGTCTCGCGGATGTTGGCCACCACCTTCGGCAGCTTGTTCGAGCCGATGTGTGGATGGGCGTCGATCAGGATGTCGGCCCGGGCGCCGTGCTCCACCAGCAGCTTGAGCGCCTTGTACACGTCGCCGCGCTTGTGGCTGCGCGTATAGAGCTTGCCATCGGAATAGGTGCCGGCGCCGCCCTCGCCAAAGCAGTAATTGCTGTGCGGGTTCACCTGGCCGAATTGCTGGATGGCCCGCAGGTCGCGCCGGCGCGCGCGCACGTCCTTGCCCCTGTCGAAGATCACGGGTTTGAGCCCCAGCTCGAGCATCTCGAGGGCCGCAAAGTAACCGGCGGGGCCGGCACCCACGATGATCACTTCCTTGCCGCCCGACACGTCTCGGAAGCGCTCGCTCAGCACCGGTTCGGGCGCAAACGGTTCGTCGAGCGACACCTCGTAGCGCAATACGTACACCGGCATGCGCTTGCGCGCATCGATCGAGCGCTTCACCAGCCGCAGGTGCCGAATCTCTTCGTCAGCCAGCCCGAGCTGTTGGGCCACGCGGCGCCGGTGCTCGGTGGGGTCGTCTATGAGTCCGGGAGCTATCCGGATATCTACCTGTCGTGTCATGTCTCTCTTTTCAGGCTTTCGCCAAAATAAGGACTGAGT
>CAYNYN010000429.1:0-2517 GCA_964401445.1 uncultured Saprospiraceae bacterium
GTTCTACTCCATCAATGCCGGCATCTGCCCCTGGTCGGGTGGCGGCATCCGCATGGTGCCGCATGCCCGACCCGACGACGGCCTGCTCGCCCTGACGCTGGCGGGCGAGGTGAGCGTGTGGGGGGTGCTGCGCGCCGTGCCCCTGTTCTACAATGGAAAGATCGCCACCCACCCCGCCGTCGAGACCGACCAGGTGCCGTCCGTGACCATACGACCCATCGGCCACAGCATCGTGGACGTGGAAGCCGATGGCGAGTACCTGGGCGTGGCCCCGGCGCACATCGAAATCGTGCCGCGCGCGTTGCAGGTGTGGGTGTAGGATGTGTGAGGAGAGAGGAGTGAAGAGTGAGGAGTGAAGAGTGGCGCCCTGAGTCTACTGCAAAAAGTCGATGGACGACCGACGACAGACGATGGATCCATAAAGCACATTTGTAAACCAATAAAAATCAACTTTAAACACTAAACTTTAAACTTTAAACTAAAACACTCAACCCTACACGCTCAACCATTTTTTATAGAAACATCACGCTCAAACCCACAAACCTCGATGAGCAGCACCATGAACCACGCCGAACTACGGGCAATCGCCGAACAGTACCACCGCGACGGCTTTGCCATCGTGCGCCACTTCGCCACCGAAGAAGAGGTAGCCATGCTGAAAGCACGCGCCCGGGCCCTGGCCGCCGAGCTGGAAGTGCCGGCGCACGCGCGCTTCGCCACCGGCGCCGACAGCACGGCCCGCGATCGCTATTTCCTCGACAGCGCGTCGGCCATTCGGGGGTTCTTTGAGCCGGCAGCGTTCGATGCGCAAGGTCGGCTAAAGGTGCCCAAGGAACGGGCCCTCAACAAAATAGGACACGCCCTGCACCGCGACGACGAAGCGTGCCGGCGCTGGACGCTGCAGCCCAGGGTGGCCCGGCTGGCACAGGCCCTGGGCCTCGACCGGCCCGCCGTGGTGCAAAGCCAGTTCATCTTCAAGCCGCCACGCGTGGGCGGCCGCGTGGACCTGCACATGGACAGCACCTTCCTCTATACCGATCCGCCCACCTGCACGGGCCTGTGGCTGGCACTGGACGAAGCCACGCCCGAGAACGGCTGCCTGCTCGCCATCCCGGGCTCGCACCGGCAGCCCGTGCCGAAGCGCTACGTGCGGGCGGCCGACGACACGCTCCACTTCGTGTCCCTTGCGGAAAACGAGCCCCACTGGCAGGCCGACGCCTGCGTGCCGCTGCCCGCGCGCCCGGGTGATCTGGTGCTGCTGCACGGACAGCTCATCCACTCCAGCGCGCCCAACACCTCCGATCGCGGAAGACTGGCCTGGGTATTGCACCTGATCGACCTGCAGGCCCGCTGGGCGGCCGACAACTGGATGGCCCGGCCGCCGCTGTTGCCGCTCTCCGAGGCGTAGGGTCGCAGCGATCGGATGGCCCGAAATGGAGACACAGTTTCTGCCGGCCGACCAAACGAGTCCCCCGGGCGTTGGGATTGTGAGGGGAATTTGCGGAACTTGTGATTCGTTTGCGCCGTTTCAGGATGGTGGTCATTTCGGAAACGGGCGTCGTGGAATCGTTGAGCGTTGTTCGTCCCGTGAGGGCGAGATGATGTGGCACCTGCCTCATAACGTGGGGAATCGACCATCGTCCGTGGACTTTTTCAGTGGAACCGGAAAATGAAAAAACTCATTCCATACCTGTTGGCTCTTGGCGTCTCGGTGGCGTGGTGGGGCTGTGAATGGCAGACACCCGACGACTTCGAGGTGAAGGGTATCGACGTGTCGCACTACCAAAAGCACATCCATTGGGACAGCGTGGCTGCGGCAGGCATGGAGTTCGTATTCGTCAAGGCCACCGAGGGGCGCGAGCTGAGCGATTCCCTGTTTTGCCGCAACTGGGACGAGCTGAAGCGCGTGGGGCTGCGCCGGGGCGCCTACCACTTTTTCCGGCCGGGGGTGCCGGCCGAAGAGCAGGCGCGCAACTTCATCCATTGGGTGGACCTGCAGCCCGGCGACCTGCCGCCCGTGCTCGACGTGGAGCTGATCGACGACCTGACGCGACGCGAGCTGCACGAGCAGTTGCGCATCTGGCTCGACATGGTGGAGGAAGCCTACCACGTGCGCCCCATCATCTACACCTACGTGCGGTTCTACAACAGGCACCTGCGCGGCGTCTTTCCCGACTATCCACTCTGGATTGCGCGCTATAACGAGCGCGCGCCGCGCCTGCCCGGCGATCGCGAGTGGCATTTCTGGCAGTACGCCAACGACGGCCGCATCGCCGGCATCGGCCAGCCCGTCGATTTCAACGTGTTCAATGGCAGCCTGGGTCGCCTCGATTCCTTGTGCATCGGCCCCCACGAGACGCTGAGCCGCAACGCCACGGGCGAGGCACCCATGCTGGTATGGCAAACCCGGCAACCGCACTGATTCACTCCACGAGTTCCCGGCAAAAAATGGTTGAGCGTTGAGGGTGTAGCGTTGAGCGTTTTTCACAAAGAGGAATCGAAGAATCGAGGAACCGA
>CAYNYN010000430.1:0-2514 GCA_964401445.1 uncultured Saprospiraceae bacterium
CTTTGCCGCGATGTTGAGATGGCGAAAGCTCGCTGCGCTCGCGACGATGGACGATAGACGATAGACGATGGACCTCGTCACAGCCTGCTTCCGACAGGTCGGAACAGGATCCGAGTATCGGGGCGTGAGAGCCTGTCCCACGAAGCGGGATTGTTACGTCCTTACGGCATAGCGCGAGGCAAACCCTAAACCCTACACACTCCACGCTCAACCAGAAAAAACTGCGTCCGTGTTGCGGCTTTCTGCGTCTGAAAGCTGCGGTTTTGAATACGTGAGTCTGCCTGCCTTGGAATGTATTCAACATGAATCGCCGGGGCCATATTCCACACCATATGCCCAGATTGCCCGAATGGGCAAGGCGCCCTATCTTTGTCCGGAGCCCTTTTTTCGGGAAGGATCCCTTTTTTCAGCGCTGCCACCTTGTGCTCGCGGGAGATTCGCTGCTTTCGCACCCACATGCCATTCACTATGAAACCAGACGTCGCTGCAGCCATTCGCGATTTGCTGTTCGAGCACGACGAGGTGGTCATCCCCGGCCTCGGCGCCTTCGAGGCTACCTATCTGCCGGCTACCGTCGATCACGTACAAGGGCATCTCATGCCGCCCTCGCGCAAGATCAGCTTCAACGCCTCGCTCACCATCGACGACGGCCGGCTGGCTGCCTGGCTCATCGAGCGCTATGGCCTTTCGGCAAACGAAGCCCAGGAGGTCATTCAGCAATACGTCCAGGAAGTCAAAGACCAGCTGGCCCGCAAGGAAAGCTGGGAGCTGCCGCACCTCGGCAAGCTGTATCGCGACTACGAAGGCAACTACCGCTTCGAGCAGCGCGCCACCAAATTCCAGGTGGCCTCGTTCGGCCTGCCCGAATTCGACGCCCGCCCCGTGGTGGCAGCCACGCCCGAAGTGGCCACCACGCCGCCCCAGCCCAAAAGCGAAAAGCCGAAAGAAAAAGCCGCTGCGGCCGCAGCGCCTCCAGCGCAACCCGCCAGCCCCGACACAAAGGCTGCATCGCCCTCCGCCCCCACCCCGCCCCCGGCGGTGGAAGAGGAGGAAGGCGAACCCCTGGGCTGGCTCTACCGCATCATCCCCCTGCTGCTGATCCTCGCCCTGGCCGTGGTCCTCTTCAGCATTTACCTGGTCTATTTCAAAGGCGAGGACACCGAGGCCGTGCCTTCCGCCCCTGCACACGCGGAGCAACCCGTGCCCCAGGACGAGCCCGAAGACGTGGCCGACTTTGCAGAAGAAACGACCAGTGCGGACGAAGGCGCACCCGACACCGAAGCGCCTACCCCACCGCCCGACCAGCGCGAGACCTTCGTGGTGCTGCACAGCTTCGGCAAGGAGCGCAACGCGGCCCGTTTTGCCGAAAGGCTGGTCAATGACGGCTACAATGCCGCCTCCGTGCAGGACGGCAGGCTCATCCGCGTGGGCGTGCGCTTCGCCTGGCGCGACAGCAGCGAGCTCCAATCCATGATCGAAACGCTCGGCAAGCAGTACAAGACCACGCCCAAGGTGTGGGAAGCACAGGATTGAGGCTGGTGAAAAAGTCGATGGACAATGGACGATAGACAATAGACGAAGGACACACCAGCCTTACCCACGACACACTGCAAGTCAACATTAACCACTAACCGTAAACCCTCACCCCCGTACGGTCATACCATTCAGCGGCGCCACGGATGCAGCATGTCGGCATTGGGCTCGAACCAGAGGGTGCGTGCATCGAGGTCGAAGGCGCACAGGTGGCCCGAGCCGGGCGTGTCGAGGTCGAAGCAGCCGCAGTCGATGTTTTGCACGCGCAGGTGGTCGAGCTGGTCGCGCATGGCCAGGATGCGGGGCATGGTGGTGCGGTCGTGGCCGTGCACGATGTAGCGCTCGCCCAGCCATTCGTAGTCGATCTCGTCGTACCAGTTTCGGATCCACATGAGCGCGTGCTCGTTGGCCAACGGATCGGCGGCCTTGAAGTCGAGCCCGGCATGCACCATGATCCAGCGATCTTCGATGTGTACCGGTGGCAGCGATTCGAGGAAGCAGAGGTAACGCTCGGGAATCTGTGCCGGATGGCTGGCGCCAAAGCTGGACAGCGTGGCATCGCCCCCCCAGAAGAGCCAGTGCTCGAACCGTTCTACCGACTCCAGGGCCCATTCCAGCCCTTCCTCGTGATTGCCCTTCAGACAGGTGAGCCGATAGCCCGCATCCTGCAACTCGAAGATGGTGTCGAGCACGCCCTTGCTGTCGGGGCCCCGATCGACGTAGTCGCCCAGCAGAAACAGATGGTCTTCCGGAGTCAGCTCGATGGTGCGCAGCAGATTGCGAAAGGTGCGTGCGCAGCCGTGTATGTCGGAAATGGCAATTCGGCGCATGCCCGCAAAAATAGAGAGGGAGAGATGGAGTGAGGAGTGAAGAGAGAAGAGTGACCACAAAATCAGGTATAACCAGTTGAATCGGTTCCTCGGTTCTTCGATTCCTCGATTCTCCTTGAAAAACCCTCAACGCTACACGCTCAACGCTCAA
>CAYNYN010000431.1:0-2512 GCA_964401445.1 uncultured Saprospiraceae bacterium
CTCCTCACACACTCATCACCATCACTGGTTCAGAGAATTCCCATCGAGTCTGCCTGCCTTTTGGCGAAAGCCAATATGTTTGCCGCATGAATGGCCGGCGGATACAGATGGGCATCCTGCTGCTGGGGTGCATTTGGTTGCTGAGTGCGTGCGACAGCACCCGCTACCTTGCTCCCGGTGAGGCGCTGCTGCGCAAAAATCGGATCGTGCTCGAAGATCGCAAACAGGTGCGCAACCCGGGCAACCTGACCGACCAGCTCACCTATGTGTACAAGCAAAAGCCCAACGGCAAGCTGCTGTGGGTGCCGCGCGAATGGATCTGGCTGACCTCGCCGCCCGATTCGTGTACGACCCGGCTGGGGCGCGGCGTGGCCCACTGGGAAAAAAGGCTGCTGGGCGAGCCGCCGGCCATCTACGACCCCACCTTGACCGAGGCCACGCGCAAGGCCATGGTCAATTACCTGCGCCACCGCGGCTATTTCCTCGCCGCCGCCACGTACGAGACGCGCTTCAGCAAGGACAGCACGCGGGCGTGGGTCACCTACCGCATCCAGGCCGGACCGCAATATACCATCGACACCGTGGTGTACGAGACGCGCGACACCGCCCTGCAGCCCTTCCTGCCCGAGATCGCCAAAGGCTCGCTGCTGGAGTCCGGCCTGCCCGTGTCGGCCGAGCGCTACGAGCTGGAGGTGCAGCGCATCACGCGCTTCCTGCGCAACGCCGGCTTTGCGTTCTTTTACCCGCAGTACATCGACGGGCTCGAAGGCGACAGCACGGGCACGCGCGTGCGCCTGCGCCTCGAGATCCTGCCGCCCGCCGAAGGACAGGCGCACCAACGTTTCAAGATCGGCGAGATCGTCGTCTACCCCGACTATCGTCCCCTGCCCGACTCCGTACCCTACCGCGACACGCTCATCGAAGGCATCCGCTTCCGCGTGGGGCCCAACGGCTTTCCGGTCAAGCCAAACACCATCCTCGAAGCGCTGTTCGTGCGGCCGGGCGAGTGGTACCACTTCGACCGCGTGGAGCGCTCGCGCCTGCGCCTGGGCGAGCTGGGCATCTACCGCAACGTGGGCATCCGACCCGAGCCCCTGCCCGACCGGCCCGGCGAGCTGGCCCTGTACGTGTACCTGACGCCCAACAAGCAGTGGGAGCTGGGCCTCGACATGGACGTCAACATCAACACCTCGCAGGGCAAGAGCATCGTGGGGGCGCCCAACCTCATGGGCTTCAGCCTGAGCCCCTCGCTCAAGAGCCGCAACCTGCTGCGCGGCGCCGAGCTGCTGGTGAGCAACGTGCAGGGCGTGTTCGAGGTGGACCCCCTGGCCATCCTCACGCGCCAGGACACGGTGTACAACAACATCGACTTCAAGGTGCAGGCCGAGCTGCTGGTGCCCCGCTTCGTCGACTTCGGCCGCACGTGGCGCCTCGGCAACCGGCTCGGCTTCATCCCCGACAAGGTGTACCAGGCGCTGCGCACGCAGGCCACCACCCGCTTCGGGCTCAGCTACAACCTCATCAAGCTGGTGCAATACTACGACTACAACCTCTTCAACGGCACCTTCTATTCCTACGACCTCAACATCAGCAACCGCGAACACCTGTACGTCAACCACTTCGGCATCGACTATCTGTCGCCCTCGACGCGGCCCGCCTTCGACTCCATCCTGGCGGCCAACCCCTTCCTGCAGCGCAGCTTCGCGCGGCAGCTGATCACCGGATTGTTCTTCCGCAATTTCACCTGGACGCGCAGCACGCCCCTGCGGAACAACCACTATTGGACGCTCAACACGGGTGTGGAGCTCTCGGGCTTCGAGGTGTGGGCTGGCAACGAGCTGGCCAATGCCCTTTCGGGAAATACCACCCGCTGGACGTTCTTCGACATTCCGTTTTCCCAATACATCCGGCTCAACATGGACGTGGCCTGGCACCAACAGTTCAAGCCGCGCGAATCGCTGGCGCTGCGCCTGGCCGGTGGCCTCATCGCCCCCTTCGGCAATGCCGACGACGTGCCCTACCTCAAGCAGTTCTGGGTGGGTGGGCCCAACAGCATCCGCGGATGGCCGGCACGCGCCCTGGGGCCGGGCCGCTACCGCGATCCGCTCACGGCCAACAAGGCCAACCGCTCACTTTTCTACCAAACGGGCAACATCCTGCTGGAAACCAATATCGAGTACCGGTTCAAGGCGCTCGAGTTCTGGGGGCAGGTGTACGAAGGGGCCCTGTTCGTCGATGCCGGCAACGTGTGGACGCTACAGGAAGACCCCGACCGCCCCGGATCGAAGTTTTACCTGACCAATACCTACGATGCCACGGGGCAGCTGGTGGGCGAATCATTCCTGCGGCAGATGGCCGTCTCGGCCGGCTTCGGCATACGCTGGGACGCCACCTACTTCGTCGTGCGTTCCGACTGGGGCCTGCCGCTGCGCAACAACTACCCCGACGAGCAGGGCCGCTTCTGGCGCGATCCGCGCACCTTCAGGCTCACCGACCTGAACTGGAACCTGGC
>CAYNYN010000432.1:0-2486 GCA_964401445.1 uncultured Saprospiraceae bacterium
GTCACGACGTCACGCTTTTACAGTACACTCAAAACGCAAACCGTGGATAGAAGAGAAGCCATCAAGCGCACGGCCCTGCTCATGGGCGGCATCATGACCAGCGGTGCCATCGCCACCATTCTGGACGGGTGCGCCACGCCCCCGGCCGACGACTGGTCGCCCCGCTTCTTCACTGCCGAAGAGGCCGACGACATGGCCGCATTTGCCGAAAGGCTGATTCCGGCAACCGACACGCCCGGCGCCCTCGATGCCGGCGTGCACCGATTCATGGACGCCATGCTGGCCGACGTGGCCGAGCCCGAAGACCAGGAGGCGTTCCGGGCGGGCATGGCGCGCTTCCGGCAGGAGGCCAGCGACCGCTATGGCCAGGCTTTCGCCAAATGCAGTCCCGAGCAGCAGGATGAGCTGATCGGCGAGTGGGAGAAGCGCGTCTTTTCGGATGATGCCGACCACCAGTCGGCCGAGGTGAAGTTTTACCGCGGCGCCAAGCAGCTCGTTTTTCTGGGCTTCTTCACTTCGGAGCCCGGCGCCACGCAGGTGTTGCAGTACGATCCCATCCCCGGCACGTACGACGGCTGCATCCCGCTGTCGGAGGTGGGCAGGGCATGGGCTACCTGATCACCACGTCGGTGAGGTAGTCCTCGCCCAGGTACTCGTTGAAACGCCGAAGGATGCGGTCTTTACCCATGCTCAGCTCGTGGCGCAGCGGCGCCGAATTGACGTGCAGGTAGAGCACGCGCTTGTGCACGTACAGGCGCGTGGTGTGGCGCGCGATGAGGGGGCCGGCCAGCGTCTGCCAGCCGCGCTTGATGCGCGCCTCCATCACGTCGTCGGACCAGCCGAGGCGACGCACCATCATCTGCAGGAGCTCCTTGAGCGGTCGGGGCGTGTCGAAATTACTCATCTTCTTCGGGCTGTGATTCGGTGGGGCAGGGGCGCGCCTGTCCCGATTGCACGCAATAGTGGTCGTAGGGTTGTCCAAAGCTACGCAGGATCGCAGGAATGCGGCCGGCGTGGGTGTCGGTGATGCACACCTGTCCGAAATTTTGCGAAAGCAGCAGCTCGAGCAGCTTCGACACGCGGCGCTGGTCCAGCTTGTCGAACAGGTCGTCGAGCAGCAGCAGGGGCGTGCGTCCGTGCTCGTCCACGAAAAGCTGGTACTGGGCCAGCTTCAGCGCCAGGATGAACGACTTGAGCTGGCCCTGCGAAGCAAACTGCTTCAGGGGCCGCCCGTCGATGCGGAAGTCGAGGTCGTCGCGGTGGATGCCGGCGGTCGAATAGCCCAGGGCGAGGTCCTGGCGGCGCTTTTCGGTCAGCAGCTCGGACAGGCTTTTGTGCGCCAGCTGGCTCTTGTACGTGCAGGCCACTGTCTCGCGCCCTTCCGAGACGATCTCGTAATAATGCTGCAACAGCGGGTTGAGCCGTTCGACCCAGGCGGCGCGCCGCTGGTGTATGGCCTGCGCAGGGGCTGCCATCTGGTGGTCGATGGTGTCGAGGAGGGTATGCGGCTGATGGGGCTGCTCGGCGAGCTGGCGCAGCAGGTGGTTGCGGTGCTTGAGCAGGCGCGTGTACTGCACCAGCTGGTCGAGATAGGCCTTGTCGGTCTGCGACAGGGCGGCGTCGAGCAGCTTGCGTCGGCTTTCGCTGCCCTCGTAGGCCAGCTGGATGTCGGCAGGGGCCACCATCACCACCGGAAACTGGCCGATATGGTCGGCGAAGGTGGGTACGGGGGTGCCGTCCACTTCGAATTCCTTCTTTTTTCCCGGCACCACCTTGGCCACGACGCGATGCGTCCGGCTGTCTTTTTCGAAGCCGGCCTCGAGGCGAAAAAAGTCGGCGCCGTGCCGGACCAGCAATTTTTCGCGCAGGCCGAAATAGCTGCGCGTCATGCACAGGTAGTGGATGGCATCGAGCAGGTTGGTCTTGCCCATGCCGTTGAGGCCCGTGAACAGGACCAGCCTTTCGGCAAATGCCAGCGTTGCCGATTCGAAATTTTTCCAGTTGACGAGTTTGATGGATCGTATTTGCACGAAAATGGCCTGAATGTGATAGGAAATGAAACTTGCCAGCGTCGGAATGGCCGAAAACACTGCAAAGATAGCAGGCTGATGGGCGCATGGGGAAGCAGGGAGGAAATTGCAGAATTCAGGATGAGCCGGTGTGATTGTAGAATAGTGGGGCCAGGCGATTGTGATTTGTGACGTTTCAACTTAGATTTGCATCAGAGTTGACGCCCAAAAAACACTTGCCCTGATTATGGAAGACATCTATTTAACCCTGATCCTGCTTGTCGGACTCCTCTTGCTCAATCCCGAGTGGTTTACCAATCCCTTCTTTTCGGACAAGCCATTGCCTGATGGCAAGGAGTCTTCAGTTCCCGACCAAATCACTACCGATCAGCGTGCCTGACAGATCCGTACACCGCGCGGTGGACGTCTCAAGATAGTTGGATTGCGAACTTTAGCTGTGGTCTCGGTGCCCTCGTG
>CAYNYN010000433.1:0-2485 GCA_964401445.1 uncultured Saprospiraceae bacterium
GAACGTGTAGCGTTGAGCGCCTTGCGCTACGGCGCAACGTCCCGCAACGTTTTTTCACCTCCCGGCATCGCGCTCCGGGCGCGTGGCGAGCTCTGCGCTTTGGCAGGCTCAACCACCCCGCCATGCCTGGCATTTTGCCTTTTTGCCCGAAAGGCGGCATATTGGGCGAATGGGTAAGGGGCCATTTTGGTTACTTTGGCCAACAAATTGCGCTCCCCTGTCGTTAGTGGGGGCAGTGCCGGCACAGCCGCACCCACATAACTGAATGAACCAACAAGGCAACTTATGAAACACATCGGCCTGCTGTTTTCCCTGCTGCTCGTCGCTTCTCTGAGCCGCGCAGAGACCATCATCGTCGAGTACGATCCTTCCTGCATGGACATGTACGAATACCGCAACCCGTCGGGCTCGATCCGGCTGCTCAGCTTTTCGCCGCACACCATGTCGGCCACCGAGCGCGTGGTGCTCGAGGTGGGCGCCGACCAGGGGCAGCGCGTCAGCTCGAAGCCGCGTCTGCTCACCGAGTGCGGCAGCCTGACCATCGCCCTGCGGCTCGTGCAGCGCATCAACGACCGCAGCACCGAGCTCTACATCGCCCGTCGCGATGGCAGCGGCTACCTGCTGTACCGCGTGGACAAGGCCTACTACTATTTCCCGAAAGGGGGACAAATAGAGTTCTACGGCGCCGATGCGCATTTCCGCTTCGACCCCAACCAGCCTGCCTACGGGCGCGATCTGTCGCTGCCCGATTCGGAGGCCAGCGTGTGGTTCACGGGGCGCACCTCCTACGGCTGTTTTTCGGGCTATGCTTTCCGCAAAACGCTGCGCAGCAACCGCAGCGTGGTCAAAGAGTTCCGCCTGGTGCCCGAGATCGGCATCGTGGAAAAGGCTGCCGGCGATGCCACCTACGGCCTCAAGCTCGTCAACGGCGCCATCTTCGACCAGTATCTGAAGGAGCGCTGTGCCGACCGGCAGGTATCCACCTACGATCAGATGAGCAAGGGCGGCGCCATGCAGGAGCCTGCCACCTACGCGCAGCCGGTCGAGCCGTCAGCCTCGGCGCCCAAACACGTGGTGCAGGCCGGCGAGACGCTCTACGGCATCGCCCGCCACTATGGCATCAGCCTGCAGGATCTGGTGGAATGGAACGACCTGACATCCAACATCATCAAGCCCGGCATGGAGCTGTTCATCGCCCCGCCCGTACAGCGCCAGGCCGAGAAGCGCACGCCCCAGCCCGAAGCACAAACACCGCGCTACACCGCGCGTGGGGTGGAAGCCACCCCACCGACAACAAGCGAGCCCCTGACCGCCGAAGCCGAGGAAGCCACCCCCGCCTGGGTCAACCCGCCGGCCTATCACATCGTGCAGCCGGGCGAGACGGTGGCACAGATCGCCGAAAAGTACGGCTACACCGAGGAGCGCTTCCGCTGGATGAACGACCTGGATGCCGACATGCACATCTACCCCGGCATGCGCCTGCGCACCACCGACTGCCAGCTCATCGGCACCACGCCGGCCCCGACCAGCGGGCAGCGCCCCAAGGGGGGCGCCTACCGCACCGAGCCCGTGCCCTACGAGCAGGCGCCGGCCACGGCCCGGCCTGCAGCCACACCCAAACTCGACTACTCCCAATTCCGCATTCACATCGTGAGCGAGGGCGAGACGCTGTACGAGATCGCCACGCGCTACGACATGAAGCTCGAAGAGCTGCTCGAAATCAACAACCTGCGCAAGGGCGAGGTGCTCCTGCCCGGTCAGCGGCTCTATGTGAAATAGGGCGCTTCCGCAAAAAAGGAAACGCAAGGTCGGGCCGAAGACCCGGCCTTGCGTTTTTTTTTTTTTGCAGGTGCCCGAACCGCCGCCGGGGCTGCGGCGTTGCGCCTGACGTAACCAAACCCACTGACCCATGATCCACACCGAACGCAAGAGCCAGCTTCATCCCCTGTTGCAACAGCGCTGGAGTCCACGCGCCTTCGTGCCGGGCAAGCCCCTGTCCGCCGAACAGATCCGGCTGCTCTTCGAGGCGGCGCGCTGGGCCCCATCGTCCTACAACGAGCAGCCGTGGCGCTACTGGTACGCTGCGTGGGGCGAGCCGGGCTTCGACGACCTGCTCGACGTGCTGGTCGAAGCCAACCGCAGGTGGGCGCGCCATGCCTCCCTGCTCATCCTCTCTGCCGCTGCGATGCGCTTTCGGCGCAACGGCAAGCCCAACAAGCATGCCTGGTACGACACCGGGCAGGCCAACTTCGCCCTCACCATGCAGGCCACGGCCATGGGCCTGTACGTCCACCAGATGGGCGGCTTCAGCGCCGACAAGGCAAAGACCCTGCTCGCCCTGCCCGACGACATCGAACCGGTAGTGATGATCGCCGTAGGCTACAAAGGCGATCCGGACACCCTCGACCCCGACCTGCGCGCCCAGGAAACGCCCCACAAGGAGCGCCTGCCACTCAACGAGCTGGTCCGGCATTGGAGCGGAGTG
>CAYNYN010000434.1:0-2477 GCA_964401445.1 uncultured Saprospiraceae bacterium
GCCGCTGCGCGGCGATGTTGAGATCCCGATTTTTCATCGGCGCCTGTCCCGAGTATCTGGAACAGGCTGCTGCACGAGGGACAAGGTAGTACCGATTTGACCGGTTTCGCCGATTCACCCGATTCCCCCAAAACTCTGTGGCCTCTGCGGTGCTCTGTGCAACTCTGTGGTAGAAAAACTGAAAGCTGCGGTTTCTGAAAAACGGGAACCGATTTTACCCTACGCTTTGGTCACTCCGTCACTCCGTCTCTCTGTCTCTCTGTCTCATTAATCGCGCTGGGGGCAGTCTTCAGCGAATTTTCGCAAAAATTTCTCGTCGATCCTTTCGCCTTATCGGCAAAAGGCATAAATTTGTTAGCGAAAATTCGCTCATTGCACAACTTTTTAAAAATCAGCACCATGGCAACCGAGACCATCGATAAGAACCAGGAAGTGCTCAAGGGAGGTGAATTCATCGTCCGCGATGCACGGCCCGAAGACACCTTCATCCCCGAGGAAATCAACGAGGAACAGCAGATGATTCTGCAGACGGTGCGCGATTTCGTGGCGCAGGTGGGTGACAAGGGGGGCAAGCTGGAGTATCAACCCCAGCTGCTCGAGCAGGCCGGCGAGCTGGGCCTGGTAGGCGCCCACATCCCCGAGGAGTATGGCGGCATGGGCCTCGATACCAATACCAATACCGTGCTGGGCGAGGCGCTGGGCCACATCGGGGGTGGCTTCACGACCACCTTTGCCGCGCATATCGGTATCGGCATGCTGCCCATCTACTACTTCGGTACCGAAGAGCAGAAAAAGAAGTACCTGCCCAAGCTGTGCACGGGCGAGTGGAAAGCCTCGTACTGCCTCACCGAGCCCGGCAGTGGTTCCGACGCGCTGGCGGCCAAGACGCGTGCCGACCTTTCGGAAGACGGCAAGCACTACATCATCAACGGCCAGAAGATGTGGATCTCCAACGCCGGCTTCGCCGACGTCTTCATCGTTTTTGCCAAAGTCAATGGCGAGCACTTCAGCGCCTTCATCGTGCCGCGCGAGTCGGAAGGCCTGACGCTGGGGGCCGAGGAGAAAAAGATGGGCATCAAAGGCAGCTCGACGCGCCAGGTGTTCTTCGAGAACGTGAAGGTGCCCGTGGAAAACCTGCTGGGCGAGATCGGCAAGGGCCACAAGATCGCATTCAGCGTGCTCAACATCGGCCGCTTCAAGCTGGGCCTCATGTGCAGCGGCGCCAGCCAGCGCTGCATCGACATCAGCACCAAGTATGCCAACGAGCGCATCCAGTTCGGCGTGCCCATCTCGAGCTTCGGCGCCATCAAGTACAAGCTCGGCGAGCAGGCCATCCGCAACTTCGCCCTGCAGTCGGCCGTGTACCGCGTGTCGGACCTCTTGCAGGACAAGACCTACAAGCTGATGCAGGAGGGCATGGTGCACTCCGATGCCCAGCAGCACGCCGCCGAAGAGTATTCGATCGAATCGGCCATCATCAAGGTAGCCGGCTCGGAAGTGCTCGACTACGTGGTGGATGAAATGGTGCAGATCCACGGCGGATACGGCTACTCGGAGGAGTATCCTGCGGCCGAGGCCTACCGCGATGCCCGCATCAACCGCATCTACGAAGGCACCAACGAGATCAACCGCCTGCTGATGGTCAAGCAGTTGCTCAAGAAGGCCATGAAGGGCGAGCTCGACCTCACGGGACCAGCCTGGGCCGTGCAGAAAGAATTGGCCAGCATGCCCTCGTTCGAGCAGCCTTCCGGCAAATACGGCCATGAGCACAAGGCCATCAAGGACTTCAAGAAGATCATCCTGATGGTGGCTGGTGCTGCCGCAAAAATGCAGATGGACGGCCAGCTCGACCTGACTACGGAGCAGGAGATCGTGATGAACGTGGCCGACATGATGATCGACGTGTATCTGGCCGAGAGCCTGCTGCTGCGCGTCGAAAAGCTCGATGGCCGCAGCGAGAAGCCCGTCAGCCAGGAGGTGTACGACGCCATGCTCAAGGTGTTCTTCACCGATGCGCAGGCCCGCATCCACAAGTCGGCCAGCGATGCGCTCATGTCGTTTGCCGAAGGCGACCTGCTCAAGACCTTCCTCATGGGTCTGAAGCGCTTCACGAAGTACCCGCCCGTAAATGTGAAAGACGAACGTCGGAAGGTAGCCAATGCGCTCATCGAGGCCAATGGCTTCTGCTTCTGAGTTTCATACACTCGTCATGCCATAACTCACCAATTGTGGTATGTGCCGGTCCGCTCGTCGGGCCGGCTTTTTTTGTGCGTGGGCGAAGGAGCCACGGAGTACTTTTTCTCGTCAGGGACAGGAAGCCGCAGTTTTTCTGACACTGAGTTTCACGGTGTACACACAGAGGGCCGCCGAGTTGGGTGAAATCGGGTGGATCGGTTCTACCTTTTCCTCGCGCTACGCCGCTGCGACGCAACGTCACGCCATGTCCTTTGTCATCTCAACATCGCGGCAAAGCCGCA
>CAYNYN010000435.1:0-2476 GCA_964401445.1 uncultured Saprospiraceae bacterium
GCTCACTTCCTGCCGAAGTCGGCGGGGATCTCGCCCCAGCGCTCGGTGTCCCATTTCAGGATGGGGTTCTTGTAGTCGTGCGTGGCCAGCCACTGTTCGGCCCGCTCGATGAGCTGGTATAGCTTTTCGGTGCGGCGGTCGCGGGGCAGGGTGGTGCGGGCCTTGCCTTTTTTCACCCAGCCCAGGGCGATGCGCGAATCGGTGTAGATGGGCGTGTCGTGGCGGCCTTCCTTCTGCAACAGGGCCAGCGCATGGACGATGGCCAGAAACTCGCCGATGTTGTTGGTGCCCAACGGGAATTTCATGTGGAAGATGCGCGTGCCGGTGCGGGGATCGACGCCCTGGTACTCCATGGCGCCGGGGTTGCCCGAGCAGGCGGCGTCCACGGCGATGCTGTCCCAGATGATTTCATCGCGGTGGGCTTCCAGGTTGGCAGCGGGCGTGGTCGCCTTTTTCTTGCCCTTCAGGTCGATGTGGTGGCTGAAGTGACCGCCAAAAGCTGCTTCGGCCTCGGCACGCGAGGGAAAAGCCTTGTAGCGTGCGCCCGGCCAGTTCTTGATCTGGGCCTGCGCCTCGCGCCAGCTCTCGTAGATGCCGGGCTCCTTGCCTTCCCAGACGACGTAATATTTTTTCTTTTTTGCCATGTGTTTTCGTTGGCTGCACAAGATAATACACTTGTCCGCAATCGGCCCAAGGGGGCGTGCAGGTGTCAAAAAACAACGGGCAACCCTGGTTGGTGGTTGCCCGTCGCATGTCGTTGGTTGTTCTGCCGGCTCAGACGAGCAGGCGGATCGGGTTTTCGAGTATGCCCTTGAGCGTCTGCAGGAACTGGGCGCCGGTGGCGCCGTCCACCACGCGATGGTCGCACGAGAGCGTGACCTTCATCATGTGGCCGGGCTTGATGGTGCCGTCCTTGACCACGGGCTTTTCGATGATGCTGCCCACGGCCAGGATGCAGGCATCGGGCGGGTTGATGATGGCCGTGAACTCTTCGATGCCGAACATGCCCAGGTTGCTGATGGTGAAGGTGTTGCCCTGCATCTCGTCGGGCTGCAGCTTGCGCTCGCGTGCCTTGGCGGCCAGGGCGCGCACCTCGCTGTTGATCTGCGAGAGCGACTTCATGTCGGCATGGCGGATGACGGGCACCAGCAGGCCGTCCTCTACGGCTACGGCCACGCCGATGTGGACCACCTTGTGGCGGCGGATCTTGTCGCCCAGCCAGGACGAGTTGACGGCGGGGTGCTGCTTGAGGGCGATGGCGCAGGCCTTGATCACCAGGTCGTTGAAGGAGATCTTTTCGGGTGCCACCTCGTTGATCTGCTTGCGCCACTCGATGGCCTTGCCCATGTCGATCTCAACGGTCAGGTAGAAGTGCGGGGCCGTGAACTTACTCTCGCTCAGGCGGCGAGCGATGGTCTTGCGCATCTGCGAGACGGGCACGTCTTCGTAGGCGTCGCCCTCCATGGTGGCGGCAAATACCGGTGCGGGCGCCTGCGGGGCTGCTGCGGGTGCCGTGGGTGTAGCGGCGGGTGCCTGCTGTTGCTGCTGGAGGAAGGCCTCCACGTCGCGCTTGACGATGCGGCCGTGTTCGCCCGTGCCTTTGATCTGGCTCAGGTCGATGCCTGCCTGGCGGGCCATACTGCGCGCCAGGGGCGATGCCTTGATGCGGCCCTCTTCGGTCTGTGTTGCGGGCTGGTCGCTCGACGGCTGGCCGGCAGCGGGGGCAGCAGCCGGGGCGGGTGCCGGCTCTTCCTTGGCGGCGGGTGCTTCGGCAGCGGCGGTGTCGCCTGCGCCTTCGGCTTCGATGGCGGCCTTCCAATCTTCGCCTTCCTCGCCGATGACGGCAATCACGCCATTGACCGGCACGGGCCCTTCCTTGACGGCGATGTGGAGCAGCACGCCCTCCCAGAGGCTTTCGAATTCCATGGTCGCCTTGTCGGTTTCGATCTCGGCGAGGAGGTCACCGCGTTCCACCTTGTCGCCTTCCTTCTTGTACCATGCCACGATGTTGCCTTCTTCCATGGTGTCGCTCAGGCGCGGCATGCGTATTACTTCGGCCATGTGTCTTTCGTTTTTTGCTGGTTATCAATCGGATCTTTCGTTTCCGGAAGGGGTGCTGCCGGGCACCCGCTACAGGGGCAACAATCGCCCCCATTCCGCCAGGTGTGTTGGTCGTATTGGAAAGGGCCGTTTGAAGTCGTGCAAATTTGCAACATTTTCCCGTTACGGCAGGTCGGGGTAATTTTTCTCAGTTCCGACAGCGGGTGGTTTTTGGTTACACGGAGTCGCACAGAGTGCACACGGAGGGCCACTGAGGTTGGTGAAATCGGGTGAATCAGTGAAATCGGGTAAATCGGTGCCTCAGATTCCTTTTGATTCTTGAGTCCCCTGAAAAAAGTGGTTGAGGGTTGAGCGTTGAGCGTTGAGGGTTTCACTCCTCACTCCTCTCTCCTCACTCACTCTCACTCTGTCTCTC
>CAYNYN010000436.1:0-2475 GCA_964401445.1 uncultured Saprospiraceae bacterium
AGTCAACTTTAAACACTAAACTTTAAACTTTAAACTCAAACCCTCAACCCTCAACCATTTTCGCGGCGTGCTCAGGGCCTCCGGCCATTGGTTCGGCCCTTCTTTCGAGGATCAGCACGTCCTGAAAGTCGGGGCCGGCGCCGCCGTTCCACGTGCCGGCAAAGTGGTGGATGAGGTCGAAGTGGTGGCGTTCCAGCACTTCCTGCAGCCAGGCGTGCGCCACGGCCACATTGGCCGCGCGCACGCGCCGATCCATGAGGCGGTAGTGGCCGTAGTCGTGCGGGAACGCGAAGCCCGGCATGCCGCACGGGCCGTTTTTTTCGAAAAGAAAAAAGGTGGCGTAGGCCCGTCCGCCGGGCCGCAGCACCCGCGCCAGCTCTTCGAGGTAGTGCGCAATCTCGTCGGGCAGCATGTGGGTGAACACCGAGTTGACGATGGCGAAGTCGAAGGCTGCGGCAGGGTAGGGGAAGCGGAAACGCCGGGCGTCCTCGCCCGCCTGCGTGTACAGGTCGTTGGCCAGCGGCACGTGCCGGAAGCGGAAGTTGGGATGGCGCGTGCTGATGTGGCGCTGGCACCAGCGCACGCCCGTGGCCACGGGGTCGAAGCCCTCGTAGCGGCCGCGCGCGTCCAGATATTCCGTCAGGGCCACTGCTGCCCGTCCGATGCCGCTGCCCACGTCGAGCACGGCGTGGTGGGGCTGCAGCCCGCCCCATTCGACGCAGCGGCGCACCAGCACGCGCCCCGACCGCCGGAAGTCGCCGCGCCCCGTGTAGATGAGGCCGCGCGGCGGCGTCAGCGGGTCGCGTTTGCCGGCAAGGCGATCCCACAGGTCGGCAGGGGCGTACCACAGGCGGCGCGCCACGAAGCGCCACGAGGCGGGCAGGGCATAGTACAGCTTGCGCAAATTCATGGGCATCGGCTATGGGCGATGAGTATGGGATTCGGCGGCTTCCAGCGCCTGCACGCCAGCCTGCAGCACCTCGAGCAGCGTGTCGATGTGCTTGAGGTGAGTGCGGAAGCTGAGGCATGCCAGCCGCAGCCACACCTTGCCGTCGATGGTGGTGGACGACACGAAGACGCGGCCGTCGCGCTGCACGTACTGGGTGAGGCGCCGGTTGAACTCGTTGGCGTCGCCCCGGGCGGGCACGTAGCGGTAGATCACCACCGACAGGTCGGGCTCGGGCCCCGTCTCGAAGCCGAGGCGTTGCACCTCGCGATGGAAGTACAGCGCCAGCGCGCGCTTCTCGGCCAGGGCAGCGCGGAAGGGCGCCAGCCCGTAGAGCTGCAGCGGCAGCCAGAAGCGCAGGCCGCGGAAGTGCTTCGTCAGCTCGGGCGACAGGTCGGCCGGGCTGAGCTGATGGGCGTGCTCGTGGGCGTCCTGCATGTAGTTGGCGCGGTAGTAGTGGCTGCGCATCAGCGCCTGCACGTCCCTGACCAGCACGGCACCCACGCCGTAGGGCATGAACAGGCCCTTGTGCGGGTCGATGGCCAGCGAGTCGCTGCGTTCCAGCCCCCTGAAGCGCTCCTTCAGCTCGTCGATCAGGATGAAAAAGCCGCCGTAGGCCGCATCGACGTGGAACCACATGTCGTGGGCCTGGGCGATGTCGGCGATGGCGTCGAGCGGGTCCATGGCGCCCGTGTCGGTGGTGCCGGCCGAGGCGATGACGAGGAAGGGGCGCAGGCCGGCGCGGCGGTCGTCTTCGACCATTTGCGCCAGGGCCCGGGCGTCGAGGCGGTAGTGGGCGTCGAGCGGCACGTAGCGCACCGGCGCCTCGGCCAGCCCCGCGATGCGGATGGCCTTGTGCACCGAGTGGTGCACCTGCTCGCTCAGGTAGATGACGCTGCGCGGCACTTCGGCGCTGGTCACGCCGCGGTCGTCGCGTGCCGTCACGATGCCGATGAGGTTGGCCACCGAGCCGCCCGAAGTGAGGTTGCCGAGCGCGCCCTCGGGGTAGCCCACCAGCCGGCACAGCCAGCGCAGCATCATGTTTTCCATGCGCACGGCACCCGGATTGGCGAAGTAGATGCCGGCATAGCGGTTGGTCACGGCTGCGAGGTAGTCGCCCAGGGCCGAGGGAAACACGCCGCCGCCGGGGATGTAGCCCAGGTGGCCGCCCGAGGCGGGGTTGATGCCGCTGTGGTCCACGTGGGCTTCGAGCGCCCCGAGCACCTCGGCGAGGGGGCGCCCCTCTTCGGCGGGCAGCCAGGCCTCGATGCCCTTCCCTTCGTCGGGATCGTATTCGTAGCCGGGGGCATCGTCGATGGTGTCGAGAAACTGGTCGGCGTAGTGTTTTACCGCTTCGTTCCATTGGTCGCGCACCGCACGGGCGGGCTCCAGCCGGCGCGCCTCGCGCTCGAGCCCGAGGATGTGGCTGCGCATGCTGTCGTTGCTCATGGTTGCCTTTTTTTCAGTCGGATGATATGCCTTTCGGCAAATGGCGCCCGGGCGCCGGGGGCGAAGGTAGGAGGATCTGA
>CAYNYN010000437.1:0-2467 GCA_964401445.1 uncultured Saprospiraceae bacterium
TAGGAAGTATGCGGGAAGTGGAAAGGGAGGAAGCGAGGATTTGACGGTTGAGACTGCGCGCTCGCGCAGATGTTGATACGCCGCGCTGCGGCGATGTTGAGACGCAGCCTCTCGGCTGCGATGTTGAGATGATGGAAGCTCGCTGCGCTTGCGACGATGGAGGATGGACAATGGACTATGGACTATCTATGATAGCCGTCGTCACTGCCTGCCCCCGATTGAAATCGGGACAGGCTCCGACTTGTTGGCGTCGTCACGATGTTACGCCATCACGCGTCACGCGTTACGTTGTCACGCGTTACGTTGGCAGACCGGTTTCACCGATTCACCCGGGTCCACCAGACTCTGTGGCCCGCTGTGTGCACTCAGTGCAACTCTGTGTAACAAAAAATGCCGTTGGAAGCTCGCTGCGCCGTGGCGCACCGCATACCCACCCAATTGGCCTACTTTTGCGCCGCAAAAAGGCATTACGCGGACGAGGCGTCCGCACAAACGACTGCGCATGAAAATCGCACTGGCCCAACTGAACTATCACATCGGCAACTTTTCGGGCAACCTGCAGAAAATGCTCGAGGCCGTGGCCGAGGCCAAAAGCCGTGGCGCCGACCTGGTGGTGTTTGCCGAGCTGGCCACCACAGGCTACCCGCCGCGCGACTTTCTCGAGTTCGACGACTTCATCCGGCTGGCCGAAGACTCGGTCGAGGCGCTGGCCCGCGCCGCCGACGGTATCGCCATCGTGGTGGGCTCGCCCAGCCGCAACCCCGTGCCCGAAGGGAAAGACCTCTACAACTCGGCTTTCTTCCTGGAAGACGGGCGCGTCAAGGCCGTCCAGCACAAGACGCTGCTGCCCACCTACGACATCTTCGACGAGTACCGCTACTTCGAGCCGGCCTCGCGCTGGCAGGTGGTCGATTTTCGCGGCAAGCGCATCGCCCTGACCATCTGCGAAGACATCTGGAACATCGGCAACGAGAACCCGCTCTACACGCGCTGCCCGCTCGACGAGATGATGCCGCAGCAGCCCGACCTGGTGCTCAACCTGTCGGCTTCGCCCTTCGACTACACGCACGCTGCCGAGCGCATCCGCATCCTCAAGGCCAACGTGGCGCGCTACGGCCTGCCTTTTTTCTACGTCAATCACGTGGGCGCACAGACCGAAATCATCTTCGACGGCGGCAGCATGGTGGCCGCACCCGACGGGGGCATCTTCGACGAGATGCCCTATTTCGAGGAAGGGGTGCGGGTGTACGATCTGGACGAGGTGATGCAGGGCGGCGTGCATCGCGAGCAGCCCAAGGAGAAAATACCGCTCATCCACGATGCGCTCGTCACCGGCATACGCAACTACTTCCACAAGCTGGGCTTCCGGCAGGCCATCGTAGGGCTGTCGGGCGGTCTGGACAGCGCCGTGACGGCCGTGCTGGCCGCCGAAGCGCTGGGCCGCGAAAACGTGCGCGTACTGCTCATGCCCTCGCAGTTCTCGTCGGAAGGCTCGGTGACCGATGCGCGGGCGCTGGCGCGCAACCTGGGCGTGCAGTACGACCTCATCCCCATCGAGCCCATCTACCAGCAGTTCCTCGACGCGCTCGCGCCGCACTTCTGGGCCACCCCCTTCAACGTGGCTGAAGAGAACCTGCAGGCCCGCATCCGCGGCACCCTGCTCATGGCCATCAGCAACAAGTACGGCCCCATCCTGCTGAACACCACCAACAAGAGCGAGATGGCAGTGGGCTACGGCACCCTCTACGGCGACCTCTGCGGCGGCCTGTCCGTCATCGGCGACGTGTACAAGACCGAGGTGTACGAGCTGGCCGAATACCTGAACGAACGCCTGGGCGGCGTAATCCCGAAGGCCATCATCGAGAAGCCGCCTTCGGCCGAGCTGCGCCCCCACCAGAAAGACACCGACAGCCTGCCGCCCTACGAGCAGCTCGACCCCATCCTCTACCAGTACATCGAGCGCCGTCAAGGACCGGCAGAGATCATCGCCATGGGCTACGACGAGCGCCTGGTGCGCCGCGTGCTGCGCATGGTCAATATCAACGAGTTCAAGCGCCACCAGACGGCTCCCGTGCTGCGTGTGTCGCCCAAGGCCTTCGGCATGGGCCGACGCATGCCCATCGTGGCGAAGTACCTGGCTTGATGTGCCGGGAGATCAAAGGTGGAGGATTCGAGGGTTCGAGGAATCGATGGTTGAGACTCGCTGCGCTCGATGTTGATACGCCGCTGACGCGGCGATGTTGAGACGCAGCCTTTCGGCTGCGATGTTGAGATGCCTGCTTCGCAAAAGCCGGAATTCTTGTGCGGTTGCAACATACAGGATTCGAGGAATCGAGGATTCGACAGTTGAGACTCGCTATCCCGATGGGTCGGGACAGGCCGCTCGGTGTTGAGACGCCGCTACCGCGGCCCTGTTGAGACGCTGCTGCGCAGCGATGTTGAGGTAAAAACGTTGCGCACCGTTGCG
>CAYNYN010000438.1:0-2447 GCA_964401445.1 uncultured Saprospiraceae bacterium
ATTCAGTTGCCTTTCGGCAAAAACGTCCGCTCATGTCCTACGTACTGCTCGGTGCCGACCCGGAAGCTTTTCCCGACCCGCGACGGGCGCCCGCGCACGGCCTGCTGGCCATCGGCGGCGACCTGCGGCCCGAGCGACTCGTGGCCGCCTATCGGCAGGGCATTTTTCCGTGGTACGGCGAAGGCGAGCCCATCCTGTGGTGGTCGCCCCATCCCCGTTTCGTCCTCTTCCCCGACGAGCTGAAGGTGCACAAGAGCATGCGTCCCTATTTCAACCAGCGCAAGTTCGGGCTGAGCTACGACCGCGCCTTTGGCGAGGTGATCCGCGCTTGTGCCCGCACGCCGCGCCGCGGACAGGAGGGCACCTGGATCACGGCCGACATGATCGAGGCCTACGAGCAGCTCCACGCCCTCGGCATCGCCCACTCGGTGGAGGTGTGGCAGGGCGACAGGCTGGTGGGCGGCCTCTATGGCATCGGGCTGGGCCGCGTGTTTTTTGGCGAAAGCATGTTCACCCACGTGTCCAACGCTTCCAAGTTTGGCTTCATCAGCCTGGTGCGCGCCTTGCGGCAAAAGGGGTTCGTGCTCATCGACTGCCAGCAGGAGACGCCCCACCTGGCCACGCTGGGTGCACGCAGCATCCCCCGCCCCGACTTTCTCGATCTTTTGCGCAAGCATGCCCAGCCGCCCGACCCGCCGCCCGACTGGCACGACTGGTTGCTTGGAAATAACCCCCAGACGCAGGAAGGGACAGAGGCGTGAATGCGGGAGGTGCACCGCTCACCTGCATGGGTCAGGGCCGCCCTTTGCTTTTTTCTACAAAATCGTCGAGTCGGCGAAAGGCAGCTTGTCGGGGTAGTCGGTGTTGTAGTGCAGGCCGCGGCTCTCGCGTCGCATGGTCGCCGAGCGCGTGATGAGGTAACCAATGGTGATGAGGTTGCGCAGCTCGCACAGCTGGGGCGAGAGGGTGGAGCGGTGGTACAGCTCTTCGGTCTCGCGATAGAGCAGGTAGAGGCGGTCCATGGCGCGCTTCAGGCGCAGGTTGTTGCGCACGATGCCCACGTAGTAGCTCATCACCTCTTTCAGCTCTTTCAGCTCCTGCGTGATCAGCACCTGCTCTTCGGGCTGGGTGACGCCCCGGGCATCCCATTCGGGGATGTCGGTGCGCAGGTCGTAGCGATCCACCTGACCCAGGGCATGGCCGGCAATGCGTTTGGCGAAGACCAGCGCCTCGAGCAGCGAGTTGGACGCCAGCCGGTTGGCGCCGTGCAGGCCCGTGCAGGCGCACTCGCCGCAGGCGTAGAGGCGGTGGATGGAGGTGCGGCCCTCGGTGTCGGTGCGCACGCCGCCGCACATGTAGTGGCAGGCGGGCGTCACGGGGATGAGGTCGCGCATCGGGTCGATGCCGATGTGCATGCACTTGTCGTAAATGGTGGGAAAATGCGCCTTGAAGGCCTCGCGGTCGAGGTGGCGGCAGTCGAGGCACATGTAGTCGTAGCCCCCGATCTTCATCTCGCGGTCGATGGCGCGGGCCACGATGTCGCGCGGGGCGAGCGAGCCGCGCGGGTCGTACCGCTCCATGAAGGGCTCGCCGGCGGGCGTCTTGAGCACGGCGCCGAAGCCGCGCACGGCCTCGGAGATGAGAAAGGCGGGGTTCTCGCCGGCGGGGTTGTACAGCGCCGTGGGGTGAAACTGCACGAACTCCATGTTCTCGATGCGCCCCTTGGCGCGATACACCATGGCGATGCCGTCGCCCGTGGCGATGACGGGGTTGGTGGTGTTTTTGTACACCTGACCGGCGCCGCCCGTAGCCAGGATGGTGAGGCGCGACAGCAGGCGCTCGATCTGGCCCGTCTCCTTGTTGAGCGCATAGGCGCCGTAGCACTCGATGTCGGGGGTGACGCGCGTGACGACGTGGCCCAGGTGGTGCTGTGTGATCAGGTCGATGGCGAAGTAGTGTTCCAGCACCCGGATGTTGGGCAGGGCGGCGGCGCGGGCCACCAGCGTGCGCTGGATCTCCCAGCCGGTCAGGTCTTTGTAGTGCAGGATGCGATGGGCCGAGTGGCCGCCCTCGCGCCCCAGGTCGTAGTCGCCTTCCGCTTCGTTGCGGTCGAAGCGGGCGCCCCACGCGATGAGCTTGCGGATGCGTTCGGGCCCCCCTTCCACCACCATGCGCACCACGGCCTCGTCGCACAGGCCGTCGCCGGCGTCGAGGGTGTCGGCCACGTGGCTCTCGAACGTGTCGGAGGCATCCCAGACGGTGGCCACCCCGCCCTGGGCGTAGCGGGTATTGCTTTCGCCCGTGTGCGTCTTGGTGAGCACGACGATGTCGAGGTCGGGGCGCGCTTCGGCCAGCTCGATGGCGGCGGTCAGCCCGCCGATGCCGGCGCCGATGACGAGTACATCCGTTTCCATGCGGCAAAGGTAGCAAAGGGCATGGCCTGCCGG
>CAYNYN010000439.1:0-2436 GCA_964401445.1 uncultured Saprospiraceae bacterium
TGCAGCGCCGCCAGTCGCTCGAAGAACTGCCCCACGTGATAGCCATCGACGAGGGCGTGATGCACTTCTATCGACAGCGGCATGCGCACCCGTTCGCCCTCGGTCTCGAATTTGCCCATCACGATCTTCGGCACCGAATCGGTCTGCCCCAGACGACGGGCATGCTGAAAGCCGGTAAACGACAGCCAGGGCAAGACCGAAAAATGGATCAGGTCGTCCTCCTCCTCGCGCGGCGCGAACACCTTTCCCGACAGATGGGCGTCGAGGCGCGCCTTCGCCTTCCGGCAAAAGACGTCCGGATCGGCATGGTAGTCGAAGTAGCAAAAGGTGAACGAGCGATCGTCGTGCAGCACCGTGGAGCCGGCGTACAGCTCGGCCCACTCGATCACGCCATCGGGGCGCAGCCGCTGCCGCAGCTCGGGTACCTCGTTGGCCGCACGCGTGCACAGCCACAGGCTGGCCGCAAAGAAGCCATGCCCCGTGCGGGCACACCAGCGCCGCAGGGGGTCCACCTCCACCGGCACGGTCACCTGCCAGAAAGGCAAGTCGAAGCTTTTGAAAAACTCATAGGTGTGCCGGCGCGGCCACCGATCGAGTGCTATTTTCCGAAAGGAAGACATGACGTGGGCTTTGTCGTTGCACAAGGGGGGGCGAGCGTCAGGCATTGCGCTCCAGCAACATGTCGCTGTACGACCGATCGATCAGGTCTTCGTCGCGGATGCCGAGGCGCGCCATCCACTCGGTGCACTGCTGCCGCAAACGGTCCTCGCCGATCGAGCCGTCGCGGTCGATGGCCTCGATCTCGACGAAGCTGCCCAAAGCGGCCACCTCGTCGATGTGGAATTTGACGTTGCCCACGAACCAGATCTCGCGCCACTTGTCCACCACCACGCGCACGCCCAGCGCCTCGCGCAGCAGGGCGTGCAGGGCCGCGCTGTTGCCCGGCTCGTACAGGTACACCTCCGAGCGTTTGGGTCCGGCCTCGTCGGCGCGCTGGTAGTAGATGAGGTGGTTTTCGATATTGCCCTCACGCAGCTTGAGCCTGCCGTGAGGCACGACGAAATAGGTGTCGATCTGGTGGTCGCGGCCGCGAAAATCGGCCTGCGCGGCGCGCAGCACTTCCCTGATGGGCTCGGGCCGGGCGCAGCGCGCCTTGATCTCTACGTTGAGGGGCATGGGCAAATCGTTTGGGCAGCCAAGCTCGCCATTTTTGGCGGAAGCCAAAAAAGGGCAAAGCCCCTTTGCACACAATCTCTAACTTTGTTGGCCTTGACAGCCTGACCGCACCTGACCACACAGGTATTGATCACCCAAAATCACCGAAGACAATGGTCCCACTCTGGGGTATCGATCTGGGCGGAACGAAGATCGAAGGGGTCGTCCTCGACGGACCCGATACCATGAACGTGCTGTGCCGCATGCGCGTGCCGACGGAGGCCAGCAAAGGCTACACGCACGTGCTGCGCCAGATACAAAAGCTGGTCGAGACGATGATGTCGGAGGTGGGCATGCGGCCCACGCGCATCGGCATGGGTACGCCCGGCTCGCTCGACCCCCAAACGCAGACGCTCAAGAACTCCAACACCGTCTGCCTCAACGGCAAGCCCTTCCAGCGCGACGTGGAAGCCCTGCTCAAGGTGCCCGTACGCATTGCCAACGACGCCAATTGCTTTGCGCTGGCCGAGGCGCGCTGGGGCGCCGTGAAGGAGCACCTGCCCGAGGCCCGCGTCGTCTTCGGCGTCATCATGGGCACGGGCGTGGGTGGCGGCATCGTGGTGGACGGCAAGGTGCTCGACGGCCGTCAGGGCATCGCCGGCGAATGGGGCCACAACTTCCTCGACGCCAGCGGCGGCCCCTGCTACTGTGGTCGCGAAGGCTGTGTGGAAACGGTGCTGAGCGGGCCGGCCCTCGAGCGTTACTACGCCTCGCTTGCCGGCGAGCGCCTGCCCCTCAAGGAGGTGGTGGCGCGCCACAAGGCCGGCACCGACCCGCATGCCACCGCCACCATGGACCGGCTGGTGAAGCAGTTCGGCAGGGCCATCGCCTACGTGATCAACATCCTCGACCCCGACGCCATCGTGCTGGGCGGCGGCGTGAGCAATATCGATCTGCTCTACGAGGATGGCGTGGCCGAAGCCGAACAGTACGTCTTCAACACCCGCATGGAAACGGTGTTCCTGCGCCCCACCCTGGGCGACAGCGCCGGCGTGTTCGGGGCGGCCCTGCTGTGAGCCGTAAGCAAGGAGGATTGAGTCCGCTGCGAAAATGGTTGAGGGTTGAGCGTGTAGGGTTGAGCGCCTCGCGCTACAGCCTGTCCCGATTCCAATCGGGGCCGCTACGTCACGCAACGTTTATTGCCATCTCAACATCGCGGCGTAGCCGCGTCTCAACATCGCCGCCATTGGCGGCGTATCAACATCAGGGCTTGGCCCTGTC
>CAYNYN010000440.1:0-2430 GCA_964401445.1 uncultured Saprospiraceae bacterium
CTCAACCCTCAACCACTTTTCCCGAGGACTCAAACCAACAGCCATTGCGATTCACTTCCCGGCACGTGATCCGTATTACAAAACCAATCCTTGTGCTTCGCGGTTATTGCAGTGCATCTCACCTCTTCCCCCGCTCGGGGCAACAATAGAAATCGGCTATCCGCTGATTGGAAAAATCGATTTTGTCCAACTTGACAATTGACTGAAATTTGTTTCATCACAACAAAAACCTCAAAACCATGGAAAACCAAGCACCCCAACTCAACCCCATGCCGCGGATCGGCGATCCGGCTCCCGATTTCGAAGCCGTGACCACGCATGGCCCGATCAAGTTCTCCGAGTTCAACAAGGGTCACTGGGTCATTCTCTTCTCGCACCCGGCCGACTTTACGCCGGTATGTACGACGGAGCTTTCTGCATTTGCCCAGAACAGCGACTGGTTCGAGAAGCACGACACCAAGCTGATTGGCCTGAGCATCGACTCGATCCACTCGCACCTGGCCTGGGTGAACAACGTGCGCGAAAAGACGGGCGTGTTCCTCAACTTCCCGATCATCGCCGACCTGGACATGAACGTGGCCAAGAAGTACGGTATGATCCACCCGGGAGAGAGCACGACCGCCACGGTGCGCGCGGTGTTCTTCATCGACCCGCAGGGCATCATCCGTACGATCCTGTACTACCCGCTCAACCTGGGCCGCAACATGGACGAGATCAAACGCATCCTCGTAGGTCTGCAGACGGTGGACAAGTGCGCCTGCGCCCTGCCTGCCAACTGGAAGCCGGGCGACAAGGCCATCGTGCCGCCGCCCAAGACCATCGAGGAGATGGAAGAACGGCTCAACAACGCTTCCTACGAAATCATCGACTTCTACCTGGCCAAGAAAGACATCAAGCCAGTCGAATAAGATTGATTTGGACTTAGTTTTTCGATTTGTTGAATTTGTTTGACAGCGAGGCCATCACCTCGCTGTTTTTTTTGCCGAAAGGCAAACCTCGGACTCCTCCGGTCTGCCAGTCAGGAAGCGCCCTTTTTGCCCTAAGTTTGCAGCCCGAACCGAAGCAGCCAAATTCAATCGACCCCATGAAAATCAACCTGCCCGAGACCGGACAAAAACGCGTGGTGATCGTCGGCGGTGGCTTTGCCGGCCTCGAACTGGCCAAACAGCTGGTCAAAGGTCCCTATCAGGTGGTGCTGCTCGACAAGAACAACTACCACCAGTTTCAGCCGCTGCTGTACCAGGTCGCCACGGCCGGGCTGGAGCCCAGCTCCATCGCGTTCCCGCTGCGCAAGCTGTTCCAGAACCGCCCCAACTTTTACTTCCGCATGACGGAAGTGCTGGCCGTGCATCCCGAAGAGAAATACCTCGAGACCCCGCGCGGCATCGTGTGGTTCGACTACCTGGTGCTGGCCATCGGCGCCCAGACCAACTTCTTCGGTAACGAGCACTTTGCGTGCAACGCCATCCCGATGAAGTCCATCTCCGAAGCGCTGTACCTGCGCAATGCCATCCTCGACGACCTCGAGGCAGCGCTGACCACGCCGGAATACGACCGCAGGCAGGGCTTCGTCGACATCGTCATCGTCGGGGGCGGGCCTACGGGCGTGGAGCTGGCCGGTGCCCTGGCAGAGATGCGCCACTGGATCCTGCCCAAAGACTATCCCGAGCTCGACGCCTCGGAAATGGACATCTACCTCGTGCAGTCGGGTCCGCGCCTGCTGCCGGGCATGAGCGAGGAGGCTGCCGCCAAATCGCTCGAGTTTCTGCAATCGCTGGGCGTGCACGTGGTGCTGGGCGACCGCGTGGTGGACTACGACGGCGAATGGGTGACGCTGAAGAGCGGTCGGAAGATCTACAGCAAGAAGGTCATCTGGGCAGCAGGTATCACCGGCAACCGCGTCCAGGGGCTGAATCCCGAGGCACTCACCCATGGCAACCGCCTGCGCGTGGATGCCTGGCATCGCGTCAAGGGATACGACCACATCTTCGCCATCGGCGACATCGCGCTCATGGAGGGCGACCCCGACTGGCCCGAAGGACACCCCCAGGTGGCCCAGGCGGCCATACAGCAAGGCCGCAACCTGGGCAAAAATTTGCTGCGTCAGGCCAACGGCAAAGCACCTGAGCCCTTCCGCTACAAGGACAAAGGCGCTCTTGCCACCATCGGCCGCAACAAGGCCGTGGCCGACCTGCCCTTCTGGAAAACCCAGGGCTGGATGGCATGGGTGCTGTGGCTCTTCGTGCACCTCTTCGCGCTGGTGGGCAGCAAAAACAAGGTTTTCGTGTTTCTCAACTGGGTGTGGAACTACGTCACCTACGACCAGTCGCTGCGCCTCATCATCCGCCCCTGGCTGCGCAAGCGCAAGGAAGAGCGGGACCTGACTTGTTGAGCAATTTGCCCGCAGGACGAGATTGATCTCGTCCCCCA
>CAYNYN010000441.1:0-2429 GCA_964401445.1 uncultured Saprospiraceae bacterium
GCGCTGCGCCCCTACTACCGCACGCTGGTGGAGCAGTACTTCCGCCAGCTGAAGGAGAAGGGCAGAGGGTGAGCGGGGAGAAGGAGAGACAGAGTGACGGAGTGACGGAGAGAGTGGGTGAGGAGTGAAGAGAGAGGAGAGAAAGGCGTGGCGTGCCCCCGATTGGAATCGGGGCAGGTTGTTGCGTGAGGCTTTTCGGAAAGGCGGGTCAGAGATGCGTTTCGCTTACCGCAAAAAGAACCCCTCGCGGAAAGGATCATCGGGATCGATGAGGAAGGTGTGCGTGCCCGTCACCCAGGCCATGCCGGCCACGCGCGGGATGACGGCCTCGTAGGGTCCGTAGCGCACCACCTCGGCCACGCTGCCTTCGAACACGCTGCCCACGATGCTCTCGATCCGCATGGTCTGCCCCGGCCCGATCTCGCCGCGCGCGTGGTGGATGGCCATGCGCCCCGACACGCCCGAGCCCGTGGGGCTGCGATCCACTTCGCCCTCGGCGAAGATGCAGACGTTGCGGCTGTCGGCGCCGGCACCCACCGGGCCGCCGATGAAGATGGTGCCGTACAGGAAGCTCAGGTCGTCCTCGAAGGGGTGCCGGATGCGGTCGTCGGCTCGTTGTACGGCACGCTTGATGGCCATGCCTGCCTCGATGAGGGCGCGGCAGTTTTCGGGCACCAGCTCGAGGCCGACGGCTTCGGCAGGCACGTAGGCGTAGAAGGCGCCGCCATAGGCCAGGTCGTAGGGCACTGGCCCGTAGCCAGGCACGTCCACCGTCTGGTCGAGCGCGACGACGAACGAGGGTACGCCATGGAATGCCACTGATTGCACCTTGCCCCCGCTGAGTGCTGCGAAGACGCGCAGTCGGCCACAGGGAGCATCGATGCGCAGCTCGGTGACGGGCGCCCGTGCCTCCACCCAGCCCATTTCCACGGCCAGGCGGCCCAGGGCGATGGTGGCATGGCCGCACATGGTGCTGTAGCCCTCGTTGTGCATGAAGATGACGCCGAAGTCGGCCCCTTCGTCGTTGGGCGGTACCAGCAGACAGCCGTACATGTCGGCATGGCCGCGCGGCTCGTGCATCAGGGCGCGGCGCAGGTGGTCGTAGTGGGCGTGTACGTGGCGGCGCCGCTCCAGCACGGTGTTGCCTTGCGGCTCGGGGAAGCCGTCGAGCACGACGCGCAACGGCTCGCCGCCCGTGTGCAGGTCGATCGTATGGATCCGCAGCCAGTGGGCGGGTGCCGGGAAAGCGTGCATTTGCCGGATACGGGACCAGGTGTCGGACATGACTTACAGAATCTTTTTGCAGGCTTCGTAGAGGTCGTCCCAGCCCTCGCGGTTGCGGACGATGGTCTCGAGGTACTCGAGCCACACCTCGCGGTCGTGGCGCGGGTCCTGCACGATGGCGCCCGTCATGCCGGCGGCCAGCTCGTCGGCTCCCATCTTGCCCGAGCCGAAGTGGACGGCCAGGGCCTGGCCATTCTGGATGACGGAGATGGCTTCGGCGGTGCTGAGCGTGGCCGAGGGCGACTTGACCTTCGACTTGCCGTCTTCGGTCTGGCCGCTGCGCAGCTCGCGGAAGATGGTGACCAGCCGCTTGATCTCTTCGATGGGCGCCGTGGCGGGCGGCAGCTCGAGCGGGCGCCCCAGCTGGGCGATGCGCTCCTGCACGATCTTCACCTCTTCGTCGAAGCGGGCCGGCAGCGGCATCACCACCGTGTTGAAGCGGCGGCGCAGGGCGCTCGACAGCTCGTGCACGCCGCGGTCGCGGTCGTTGGCCGTGGCGATGAGGTTGAAGCCGCGGTGGGCCTGCACCTCGATGTTGAGCTCGGGCACCGGCAGCGTCTTTTCCGAAAGGATGGTGATGAGGGCGTCCTGCACGTCGGACGGGATGCGCGTCAGCTCCTCCACCCGCACGATCTTGCCCTGCCGCATGCCTTCCATGACGGGGCTGGGCACCAGCGCCTTGGCCGAGGGCCCTTCGGCGATGAGGCGCGCGTAGTTCCAGCCGTAGCGCAGCGCCGACTCGTCGAGGCCGGCCGTGCCCTGCACCAGCAGCGTCGAGTCGCCGCTGATGGCGGCGGCGAGGTGTTCCGACACCCACGTCTTGGCGGTGCCGGGCACGCCCGTCAGCAGCAGCGCCCGCTCGGTGGCCAGCGTGGCGATGGCGATCTCGATGAGGCGGCGGTTGCCGAAGTATTTGGGCGTGATGACGGTGCCGTCGGGCAGGGTGGTGCCCATGATGTAGTCGGCCACGGCCCGCGGCGAGAGGCGCCAGTTGGGCGGCTTGGGGTGGCTGTCGTGTCGGGCCAGGGCCTCCAGCTCGTGGGCAAAAGCCTGTTCGGCATGGGGCCGGATGATGCCAGTGGGATCGCTCATGTGGTGTGGATGTGTTTTTTGCCTTTCGGCAAATATGCGGCACGAAAAGGTTT
>CAYNYN010000442.1:0-2412 GCA_964401445.1 uncultured Saprospiraceae bacterium
AATACGCCCACGGTCTTCTGTCCGGCCGATTCCGTGGATATGGTGATGACCAGCATGACGCCATGTGGCATGCCTGCAAACGGCACTTTCGAGATGTCTGATTCGTGTGTGCAATACGTGCCGGACAGCGGATTCGCTGGTCAGGATTCGGCTTGTCTGGTCGTTTGCGACAGCGCGGGCATCTGCGATACGCTGATCGTGTTGATCGAGGTGACGGAGACCACGCCCTGCGAGGCTCTGTTTGCGGAAGCGAATGACACCCTTATGGCCAGCGATTGTGCCGAGGCCTGGTACTGCGTGCCGGTGCCGTTCATGGAGCTGGAGGACTTCGAGATCCTGGACAACGGCATCCTGTTTGGCGGAAGCCTGGCTGCCTGCGACTTCGACAGCCTGATGGCCTATACCTACACGGCCCTGCCCGGGGGCGGCTATGGTGGGCCCTATCTGTTGCAACAATGGGAGGTGGATGGCCAGACTTTCACGGCCAACTTCGACGCCATCGAGGACCTGGTGAGCCTGATGAACCAGTGGGATCCGGCCGGCAACTGGACGCTGAACACCACCACCCAGACCATCACGGGTGGCGTGCCGGGCCATGCCTATGGCGACCTGGTGATCCGACAGATCGCTACGGGTGGTATCGCCGTGCTCACGCTGAACACCAACCTGACGCCGCAGGGTACGGCACTGCTGCTCGCATCGGGCACGCATGAGCTCGTGGTGCGCGACCTGACGACCGGTTGTGCCGATACGGTCGTGGTGGATGTGTTCTGCAGCGGGGCGACCACGCTGGTCGATACGGTGGGCCTCAATCTGACCGACACGCTCTGCATCGATCTGAGCTGGCTGCCGGGCGACAGCATCGCGCTCGACAATATTTGCCCCGAGCTGTCGGGCGAATACGTGCTGATCGACTTCCTGCCGCCCAACTGCATCGTGGTGCAGGGCATCGAAACCGGCCTCGAGCAGGTATGCCTCGTCGCCTGTGACGAGCTGGGCTATTGCGACACGATCAACATCCAGATCGAGGTGGTGCCGGCAGGGGATGAACCGATCGCCAACGACGACGAAGGCAGCACCTGGCGCGAGCAGGACATCCAGATCGAGATCCTGCTCAACGATACGCTCAACGGCGCGCTGGCCGACCTCTACATCCTCGAGCAGCCGCAGTTCGGCACGGTGACCCTCGAACAGGATGGCACGGCCATTTACCAGCCCAACGGCAGCGACTGCGACCCGATACAGCCCGACCGCTTCACCTATGTCTTGTGCAACGAGGTGGCCTGCGATACGGCCACGGTGTACGTCACCGTCGATTGTGAGGAGTTCATCATCTTCTCCGGCTTCTCGCCAAATGGCGATGGTGTGAACGACTTCTTCACGATCCGTGGCGTGGAGCGCCTGCCCGGCAACCACCTGCTGGTCTTCAACCGCTGGGGCAACCAGGTGTACGAGGCATGGGACTACAAGAACGACTGGGACGGCACCTGGAACGGCAAGGATCTGCCCGATGGCACCTACTTCTACATCTTCGAGGACGGCAGGGGCAACACCTTTACCGGATACGTCCAGATCAACCGATGAAAAAAAGCGCGGCCCGAAACCATTGCTTCGGGCCGCGCTTCATCCCTGCTCGCGGGTGGTTCAGTCCTTTTTCCGGATGGCGTTCCAGGTTTCGTAGAGCACTTCCTGCGCGGGGCGCTCTTCGGGCACTTCGCGCAGCGGCTCGCAGGGGCGCAGGTGCTGGCGGCATTCTTCGGGCAGCTGCTGGTACAGGCGCGTGCCCCGCGTCTTCCAGTCGATCATTTCGTCGCTCACCTGGCGCACGATGCGTGCCGGATTGCCGACGACGAGGCTGCGCGGCGGGATCTTTTCGCCTGCCTTGATGAACGCCAGCGCGCCCACGATGCACTCCTCGCCCAGCTCCACCTCGTCCATGATGACGGCATTCATGCCCACCAGGCAGTTGCGTCCGATCTGGGCGCCGTGAATGATCGCTCCATGCCCGATGTGGGCCCCTTCCTTCAGGCGCACCGTCACCCCGGGAAACATGTGGATGGTGCAGTTTTCCTGCACGTTGCAGCCATCTTCGATGACGATACCGCCCCAGTCGCCGCGGATGGCTGCCCCCGGCCCGATGTACACGTCGCGGCCGATGATCACGTTGCCCGTCACCACGGCCTGCGGATGCACGAATGCCGATTCGTGTACGACCGGTCGAAATCCCTTGAATTCGTAGAACATGGTTTGTTGTTTTCGAGCTTTCTTCAAAAGTGGTTCAGGGCCTCGCACCACAGCCTGTCCCCGATGCTCGGGGCAGGCTCCGATTCCAATCGGGGCCGCGAGGACGCAACGACACGCAACGCTTTTTTCAGGTGGAATCGGGTGAACCGGGGAAATCGGTGGAACCGG
>CAYNYN010000443.1:0-2408 GCA_964401445.1 uncultured Saprospiraceae bacterium
GAAAGCGAGCTGTCAAAACCGCAGCTTTCAGAGGCATTTATTGTTACACAGAGGCTCACAGAGCACCCACAGAGGGCCACTGATGATTGGCAAAACCGACCAGATCGACGCTCTCTCTTCTCTCCTCTCTCCTCACTCTTCTCGCCCCACTCCTCTTCAAATCATCTTGATCCGGCATTCATCAACATTCACTGGCGCTATAATTATCGGTCATCATCGCTTTGCCGACAGGCAGCGCCCACCAGCCGCTTCATGGCTCGGACCATGGCCGGCTCTATCTGTTGCCAGGGCAGCACCTCGCGGGCGGAGTACAGCACGATCACGGCGAGGGGCCTGCAGCCGCGGCGCGCCATGGCCCGGTAAAGTTCGTGTTTGTGCAGGCGCCAGGCTTCGCGCAGCCGCCGCTTGACCCTGTTTCGGTCCACGGCTTTGCGCAGATGCTTGCGCGGCACGGCAAAAGCCACCTGCACCGGCGCCTCTGACGCCTCTCCCTCTTCCGCGGGTCGTGCCAGCCACACCAGGCGGATGGGCCAGGCCGTCACGCTTTGCCTTCCGGCAAAAACGGCCCCGATGAGTTTGCGGCTTTTCAGGCGCTCGGCTTTGGTGAACGTGTGGCGCATGGCGGCAATTTAGGTTGTAATCTGTGGAATCGATCAGAGGGCGCAGGCCGCAGTCCGGCCGCCGCCGCCCCCAACACGCACGACGCGCCACCCTGCAAAGAGGATGGCGCGCCGGCAAATCGTTGTACGGGGCTGGCAAAGGGGTTATCCGAAATTTTCGAACACCCACTCGCTGGTCACCGACTTGGGACGCTCGAGCGGCAGCCCCATGGCGCGTGCCCAGCACTGGGCCGCCATCACGCCCAGGGCGCGCGACACGCCGAACAGCACCGTGTAGAAGCTGTACTCGGTGATGCCGTAGTGCACCAGCAGCGCACCCGAGTGGGCATCGACATTGGGCCAGGGGTTCTTCACCTTGCCCAGGCCCTGCAGGATGGGCGGCACCACTTCGAAGATCTTCCACACCACCTCGACGATGGGATCGTCCTTGATGTACTCTTCGGCAAAGCGCTTCTGCGCCATGAAGCGCGGGTCGGGCTGGCGCAGCACGGCATGGCCATAGCCCGGGATCACCTGTCCCTTTTCCAGTGTCTGGTGCACGTACTCGGCGATCTGCTCCTTGGTGGGCGTCTGCGTGCCCAGCTCTTCGAGCATGTTGAAGATCCACTTGATCACTTCCTGGTTGGCCAGGCCGTGCAGCGGGCCGGCCAGTGCGCTCATGCCACCGGCAAAAGCCAGGTAAGGGTTGCTCAGCGTGCTGCCCACCAGGTGGGTGGTGTGGGCCGAGGCGTTGCCCCCTTCGTGGTCGGCATGGATCGTGGTGTACAGCCGCATCAGGTTGTAGAAGTCGGGATCGTCGTTGCCGAGCATGTGAGCGAAGTTGGCCGCCCAGTCGAGCGAGGGATCGGCAGGGATGTGCTTGCCCCCATGGAAGCTGCGCCGGTAGATGTAGGCTGCCAGCCGCGGCAGACGGGCAATGAGGTTCATGGCATCTTCATACACGGCATCCCAGTATTCGGTCTTGCTCATGCCCTCGTCGTAGCGGCGGGCAAAGATGCTGGAGTTGCTCATCGACGCAATGCCGCTCACGAACTGCACCATGGGATGCGTGTCGGCGGGCAGGGCATCGAGCATGCGCAGCGTGTAGTCGGGCACCTCGGCGCGCTGACGCCACTGCTCGCTGAGCCAGTCCACCTGCTCCTGCGTGGGGATCTCACCCACGAGCATGAGCCAGAACAGGCCTTCGGGCAGCGGCTCCTTGCCCTGGCCTTTCGGCAAAAGCTCGCGCAACTGCGGGATGGAGTAACCGCGAAAGCGGATGCCTTCGTAGGGATCGAGCGCCGAGGTCTCCCACACCATCATCTTCACGCCGCGTGCGCCCCCATACAACTGCTTCAGCGATACCTCATCGACCTTGGCACTGCCTTTCTCCTTCAGCAGGGCCTTGACACGTGCACTCAGTTCGGACGACTTCTCAAAGAACAACTGTTTCAACGGATCCATTATGCACCTTTGGTTTTCGTTTATGTAAAAATCGGATTTCCCTAACGCTCAGGCGCCTCGCTCAAAAGGCCCACAAAAATAGCACATTAGCGGCTGATTATTGGTGATCCCGAGCACTGCAACAAATACCACCCTTTGGCTGTTTGCTTCTTTTGTCCTGGCGAGCACGTAAGTTGCATGTTTTTTCCGCGCCATGCCCCGGCCGCCTGAAGAAACGGCTGCGGATCGCGTGTTACGGCCTAACCACCCTGACAACCCGGGGTAGGCCCCGTTTCACGGAGCCTGTTCCGATCCCGATTTCATCGGAACAGGGAGTGACGACGTCCACCATAGTAGATAGTCCAT
>CAYNYN010000444.1:0-2364 GCA_964401445.1 uncultured Saprospiraceae bacterium
AACGGCTGCGACAGCATCGTCAGTCTGGAATTGCAGGTAATCAAAACCGAATACACCTGGATAGATGCGAGCATTTGCGAAGGCGACGCGTACTGGTTTGACGGGCAGTGGCTCGACGCGCCCGGCACCTGGCACGACACGCTGATCGCCGCCTCGGGCTGCGACAGCGTCCTCATTCTGCAACTGGAGGTGTTGCCTACCAGTCAGACCTGGCTGCAGGAAGCGCTTTGCCCCGGCGATACGCTCTGGTTCAGCGGCCAGCCGCTCACCGAACCCGGGCTGTATGCCGACACCCTGCAGAGCGCTGCCAACTGCGACAGCGTCATCCTGCTGCAACTGGACATCCTCACTGCCGACACCACTGTCGTAGCCATGGAAATGTGCGAAGGCGACACGGCGGTGGTGGGCAGTCAGATTTTTACGCAAAGTGGCAACTACGAGATCGGATTGCTCGACCACGACGGCTGCGACAGTCTCGTGCAACTCGAACTGACCGTCCATCCCACACCCGACACGAGCCTGTGGGTAACCCTCCACCCCGGCGATACCTGGAACGGCACGCCCATATACTCGGATACCTCGTTTACGGAAGTGTGGCCAACGGCCTTCGGCTGCGACAGCATCGTGCACGTGCACCTGCAGTTGGTCACCTCCACAAATGAGGCCTTTTCTTCGATGCAGCTGCAGGTGATACCCAACCCGGCCGACGAACGCGTCACTTTTGTGTGGTCGGGCATGGCGTCCGATCCGGTGCTCCTCGAGGTGTACCACATCACCGGCACGCGCCTCTGGCAAAAACTGCTGCACATCGACAGCCCAGAGCGCAAGGCCATGTACACGATGGATGTTTCGGACTGGCCGGCAGGCGTGTATCTCGTCATGGTGCACGCCGGCCCGCAACGCCTGATACAGCGTTTCGTCGTGCGGCACTGATGCCCCTCAAAACCCGTACTTGTCCTTCCACAGGCGGCGCAGGTAGTCGGCCAGCTTGCGCTCGTGGGCATTGTCGGCGGGGCGGTAGAAGGTGCTGCCTTCCAGGCCTTTCGGCAAATACTCCTGCTCGGCAAAGTGGCCCTCGTAGTCGTGGCTGTAGCGGTAGTCCTTGCCGTAGTCGAGCTGCTTCATCAGACGGGTGGGTGCGTTGCGCAGGTGCAGCGGCACGGGTGCCGGCCCGTGCTGGCGGACGGCCTGCTGTGCCTCGTTGATGGCCCGGTAGGCCGAATTGGACTTGGGCGACGAGGCCAGGTAGATGGCCGCCTCGCTCAGGATGATGCGCGCCTCGGGCAACCCCACGAACTGCACGGCCTGTGCCGCCGTGGTGGCCATGAGCAGGGCATTGGGGTTGGCCAGGCCGATGTCTTCGGCTGCGCTGATGACCAGGCGCCGCGCGATGAACTTGACGTCTTCGCCGCCCTCGATCATGCGGGCCAGCCAGTACACCGCGGCATTGGGGTCGCTGCCCCGGATGGACTTGATGAAGGCCGAGGCGATGTCGTAGTGCTGCTCGCCGCCCTTGTCGTAAAAGGCCGTCTGCTCCTGCACCAGCCGCGTCACCAGCTCGTCGGTGATGACCAGCGGCTCGCCACCCGGCCGCGCCTGATGGCACACCAGCTCGAGCACGTTGTACAGCTTGCGCGCGTCGCCGCCGCTGAAGCGCAGCAGCGCGTCGTATTCCTTCACCTCGATGGGCAGCTGGCGCAGCACCTCGTCGCGCGCCAGCGCGCGATCGACCAGCAGCACGAGCTGCTCGCGGTCCAGGTGCTCGAGCACGTACACCTGGCAGCGCGACAGCAGGGCCGGGATGACCTCGAAGCTCGGGTTCTCGGTAGTGGCGCCGATGAGCGTGACGATGCCGCGCTCCACGGCCCCCAGCAGCGAGTCCTGCTGCGACTTGCTGAAGCGGTGTATCTCGTCGATGAACAGGATGGGCGAGGGCCGATCGAAGAACTGCTGCTTGCGCGCCTTCTCGATGGTATCGCGCACATCCTTGACGCCCGAGTTGATGGCGCTGAGCGCAAAAAACGGCCGGTCCAGCGTATGGGCGATGATCTGTGCCAGGGTCGTCTTGCCCGTGCCGGGCGGCCCCCACAGGATGAACGAAGGCACCCGCCCCGACTCGATGGCCTGACGCAACACGGCGCCCGGGCCTACGAGGTGCTCCTGTCCCACGTAGTCGTCGAGGGTGCGGGGGCGCATGCGTTCGGCAAGGGGTATGTGCATGGGGTTGGGGATTTGATGATCGGGTCCGCTGCAAAAAATGGTTGAGCGTGTAGCGTTGAGGGTTGAGGGTTTGAGTTTAAAGTTTAAAGTTTATTGTTTAAAGTTTATTTATAACACTTTGTTTGTCAAGATTATGCATCCATC
>CAYNYN010000445.1:0-2362 GCA_964401445.1 uncultured Saprospiraceae bacterium
CTACTCCATCCCCATACCGGCCTGTACACCGACCTGTACGAACTGACGATGGCCCAGGGCCACTTTTTTGCCGGCAGGCACGAGACGCGCGCCGTATTCGACTACTTCTTTCGGAAAAACCCCTTCGAGGGCGGCTTCGTCGTATTTGCCGGCCTGGCCGACCTGCTCGAAGCCCTGCAGGACTTTCGCTACTCGGCCGAAGACATCGACTACCTGGCGGCCCAGGGCTTCAAGCCCGAGTTTCTGGACTGGCTGCGGCACTTCCGCTTTCGCGGCGACGTGTGGGCTGCGCGCGAGGGCGAGGTGGTCTTTCCCTATGCGCCCATCGTGCGCGTGGAAGGCACCATCGTCGAGACGCAGCTCGTAGAGACGCTGCTGCTCAACCTGCTCAACTTCGAGTCGCTCATCGCCACCAAGGCGGCGCGCATGCGGCTGGTCGCCGGCGACCGCATCATCGCCGAGTTCGGGCTGCGGCGCGCCCAGGGCTACGGCGGCATGCAGGCCACGCGCGCGGCCATCGTGGGCGGTGCCAACAACACCTCCAACGTGCTGGCAGGCCTGCACTACGGCGTGCCCGTGACGGGCACCATGGCCCACGCCTGGATCCAGAGCTACGAAGACGAGCTGACCGCTTTCCGCAAGTTTGCCGAGCAGTACCCCGAGCGCTGCATCCTGCTGGTGGACACCTACGACACGCTGCGCAGCGGCATCCCCAACGCCATCACCGTGGCGCGCGAGCTGGAGCAGCGCGGCTACCGCCTGTTCGGCATCCGCCTCGACAGCGGCGACCTGGCCTGGCTCAGCAAGCGCGCCCGACAGATGCTCGACGAGGCGGGTCTGACTTACGTCAAAATACTGGCGTCCAACCAGATCGACGAGTACGTCATCCGCTCGCTGCGCGAGCAGCAGGCACCCATCGACGGCTATGGCGTGGGCACCCGCCTGGTGACGGGCCACTCGTCGCCCGCCCTCGACGGCGTGTACAAGCTGAGCGTGTACGACGGCCAGCCGCGCATCAAGGTGTCGGAAAACCGCAAGAAGGTCACCTTCCCCGGCCGCAAGACGGTGGTGCGCTACCGCAACGGCGAGGGCAAGTTCTTCGGTGACGGCATCTGGCTCGAAGGCCAGCAACCCACGCGCCGCATCATCCACCCGCACGAGCCCGAAAAGCAGAGCGTGGTGGCCGACAAGCCGTGGGAGCCGCTGCTCCATCCCGTCATGCAGGGCGGCGAACCCACCACCACCCTGCCCTCGCCACAGGAAGCGGCCGCCTATGCCCGCACACGCCTGGCCGACCTGCCCGACGAACACAAGCGCTTCGAGTTTCCGCACATCTACAAGGTGGGACTGAGCGAAGAGCTGTTCGCGCTGCAACAGCGCCTGCTCGAGGAGGTGAGGAGAGCGGAGTGAAGAGTGAGGAGTGAAGAACGTGGCGTACTGTTGCGTCTTGGCGTCGTTGGGCAAGCCTGGCCATTCAAAATGGAAATTTTCCGAACCGTTCCGGGGTGCGTCTATCGCCGGCCGTAGCCGATGACCCACTTCACGATGCGTTTGCCCAGCCGCGCAGGCAGCAGCCGCGCCAGCAGTGCGAACGCCTTGGTGTCGGCGCCGATGTACCAGTGCAGGCGTCGGCCGTGGACGGCCCGCCACACGTACTGCGCGATCTGTTCGGGCGTCAGACGCACGTCTTTTGGCGAAAGCCGGCTGAAGCGGTCGAAGTGGTCGGTCACCATGCGGGTGCGCACGTAGATGGGCAACAGGTCCGACACGCGGATGCCGTACGGCTCCAGCTCGATGGCCAGGCCCTCGGTGAGGCTCTTCACGGCGGCCTTGGTAGCAGCATAGACGGGCAGCTCGGGATTGCCGAAGATGGCCGAAGCCGACGACATGCTCACGATGGCACTGCCGGGCGTGCGGCGCAGCAGCGGCAGCGCGTGCCAGGTGGCATGCAGCACGCCCTGCAGGTTGACCTCCACCACGCGCCGGTGCTGCTCGAGGGGTAGCTGGCTGAAGGGCCCCACGAGAATGATGCCGGCATTGTTGAACAGGGCATCGAGCCGACCGCCATGGCGCGCAGCTACCTCCCGGAATGCGGCTTCCAGGTCTTCGGGCCGGGTCACGTCGCCCTCGCAGGCGAGCAGACAGGCCGGCCCCAGCTCGTCAGCCAGGCGGCGCAGCGCTTCGCCATCGCGGTCGAACAGCGCCACTTTCCACTGCCTTTCGGCAAAAAGACGGGCCGTGGCCGCGCCGATGCCGTGCGCCGCGCCCGTGATGAAGATCAGCTTGCTCGTATGCATGGATGCAGGGTTTGGACGTACAACCTGCACCCAATATCGGCAATGCGGCGAAGGCTTCGAACCTT
>CAYNYN010000446.1:0-2347 GCA_964401445.1 uncultured Saprospiraceae bacterium
TTTTTCGGCTGCGGGGCCGAATGTCCGCCCGGGGCGCATTTTCGTCCGGAAAACCTTGGCCGATCCTTGCGGCTTTGCGTGCTTTGCGAGGGGCAGGCAGTCCTGTAGCCCGAATTTTCCACAGAAAAAACCGAATCATGCGCCGACATCTGACCTTCCTGTTTGCTTTTCTGGCCGGCATCGCGCTGGCCCAGCAGCCCATCACGCTCGAAAAAATCTGGGCCGAGTATGAATTCGTGCCCGAATACGTGTCGGGCTTCAATTTCCTGAACGACGGACAGAGCTACACGCGCCTGGAAGGCGACAAGGTGGTGAAGTACGATCTGCTGCGCGGCCGCCAGCTGGGCGTCGTGTTCGACGGGGCGCAGGCAGCCAATGACCAATACAACGGGCAGGTGCACAGCTACGCCTTCAGCGCCGACGAGCAGAAGCTGCTCATCTCGACCGAGACGGAGCAAATCTATCGCCACTCGACGCGGGCCCGCTATTTCGTCTGGGACTTGGAGACGCAGACGCTGACGCCCGTCTTTCGCGAGGGCAAGATTCGGTACGCCACGTTCAGCCCGCAGGGCGACAAGGTGGCCTTCGTGTACGAAAACAACCTGTACTACAAGGACCTGAACAGCGGCGAGGTGGTGCAGGTCACGCGCGACGGCAAGCGCAACGAGATCATCAACGGCGCCACCGATTGGGTGTACGAGGAAGAGTTTGGCTTTGCGCGCGCCTTCCAGTGGTCGCCCGACGGGCAGCGCATCGCCTTCTACCGCTTCGACGAGCGGCAGGTGCCCGAGTTCACCATGACCAACTACAAGGGCGGCCTGTATCCCGAGTACGTCACCTTCAAGTATCCGAAGGTGGGGCAGCCCAACAGCATCGTCACCATCCACGTCTATCACCTCGACCGCAAGATGACGCGCCAGATCGCCACCGGCGACGAGACCGACATCTACATCCCCCGCATCAAGTGGACGCGCGACCCCTACCTGCTGTGCGTCTTCCGCATGAATCGCCATCAGAACCGGCTGGAGCTGCTGCTGGCCGAAACCACGACGGGCAAGACGAGCCTCATGCTCGAGGAGACGAGCAAGTGGTACATCGACATCCACGACAACCTCACCTTCCTCGCCGACGGCCGCCACTTCATCTGGACGAGCGAGCAGGACGGCTACAACCACATCTACCTCTACGACATGGGCGGCCAGCTCGTGCGCCAGCTCACCAAAGGGCCCTGGGAAGTGACCGATTTCTACGGCGTGGACGAAGCCAACGGCATGATCTATTTCCAGGCGGCGATGGACTCGCCCATGGACCGCAAGGTGTACGCCGTGCGGCTCGACGGCAAGGGCCGCATCAAAAAGCTCAACCGCCACGATGGCTGGAACAGCGCTCAGTTCAGCAGCACGTTCGACTATTTCGTCAACACCTGGTCCACCATCAACACGCCGCCCGTGTTCACGGTGTGCGACCGCAACGGCAAGGAGCTGCGCGTCATCGAGGGCAACATCGCCCTGCGCGACAAGCAGCGCGCCTACGGCGTGTCGCAGGTCGAGTTCTTCGACTTCACCACCTCGGAGGGCGTCACGCTCAACGGCTGGATGATCAAGCCGCCCGCCTTCGACGCGACGAAGCAGTATCCGGTGCTGATGTACGTGTACGGCGGCCCCGGCAGCCAGCAGGTGACCGACGCGTGGAAAGGCCAGAACTACTGGTGGTTCCAGATGCTGGCCCAGCAGGGCTTCATCGTGGCCTGTGTGGACAACCGCGGCACGGGCGGGCGCGGCGCCGAGTTCAAGAAGATGACCTACCTGCAGCTCGGCCATTACGAGACCATCGACCAGATCGAGGCGGCGCGCTACCTGGGCAGCCAGCCCTGGGTCGATGCCGAGCGCATCGGCATCTTCGGCTGGAGCTACGGCGGCTACATGTCGAGCCTGTGCCTGCTCAAGGGCAACGACGTGTTCAAGGCGGCCATCGCCGTGGCGCCCGTCACCAACTGGAAGTGGTACGACACCATCTACACCGAGCGCTACATGCGCACGGCATCGGAAAACCCCGAGGGCTACGAGCAAAACTCGCCGGTCAATTTTGCCGACAGGCTGAAGGGCAATTACCTGATCATCCACGGCATGGGCGACGACAACGTCCACTTCCAGCATACGGCCGAGATGGTCAACGCCCTCATCGCCGCCAACAAGCAGTTCGACACTTACTTCTACCCCAACCGCAACCACGGCATCTACGGCGGCCCGACCCGCCTGCACCTCTACACCAAAATGACGCAGTTCCTGCACGACAAGCTCAAGAACTGAGCCGTGAGGCTGCGGCCATGTGGTTGAGGGTGGGGCGT
>CAYNYN010000447.1:0-2307 GCA_964401445.1 uncultured Saprospiraceae bacterium
ACGCAGAGACGCAACGTTTTTCAAATCTCAACATCGAGCGTAGCGAGTCTCAACCGTCGATTCCTCGGTTCCTTGTATGTTGCTTTCGCACAAGAATTCCCTGATATAGCGATGGGGTATCTCAACATCGAGGCCCTGGGGAGCCTGTCCCGAGAATCGGGACCGAGTCTCAACATCGCCGCGCCAGCGGCGTATCAACATCCGGGCGTAGCCCGGTCTCAACCATCAGATGCTCAAATCCTCTCTGTAAATGCTCGGGGTACCCATGCCACCCAATGTCAGTTTTTCCCAAACCACTTTGTTGGGGGAATACCTGCGTTCAACCAAACCCGCCTTCGGTTGGTAGTATTGGTGTACCTTCCGGAAACAAAACCGCTGAGCCATGAAAAAGAAAGCCCTCATCATCGTGGACGTGCAGAACGACTTCTGTCCGGGTGGCGCGCTGGCCGCACCCGATGGCGACAAAGTCGTGCCCGTGATCAACAAGCTGGTGGATCACTTCGACTACGTGCTGGCCAGCAAGGACTGGCATCCCGCCGACACGGTCCACTTCCAGAAGTGGCCCGTGCACTGTGTAGCCGGCACGCCCGGCGCCGAGTTTCATCCGGACCTGCGCACCGACAAGATCGATCAGGTGCTGCTGAAGGGCACGGGCAACAAGGACGACGGCTACTCGGCCTTCGAAGCCACCAACGTCGATCTGGCCGAGTGGCTGCGCCAGCACGACGTGCAGGAGGTGTACGTCACCGGTCTGACGACCGAGTACTGCGTCAAGTCCACGGCCATGGATGCGGTGAAGCACGGCTTCGATACCTGGGTCATCCGCGACGCCGTGCGGCCCGTCAATCCGGCCGACGAAGAAGCGGCCTACCGCGACATGGAAGCCGCCGGCATCCACGTCGTCACTTCGAGCGAGGTGCTGCAGCCCGCCTGAGGCGGGCGCAGTGCGCGCTCACGCTCCGCTCCCATCGATCAGTGCCTGCAAGATGGCCAGGTTGGCCTGCTCGTTGCGGGCGACGGCCTCGCGTACCTCTCGGCCAAACCACCCTTGCTGCGCCGGCGGCAGCTCGCCGCACACGTCGGCGCCGATGATCTGTTTCTCCCGTGCCAACGCACGTAACAGCTCGAGCAGCAGCGGCAGCGGCATCTGCCCCTGATCCCAGTTGGTGAGGGCCCAGCGCGGGTCGAGCACGTCCTTGTCGATACTCACGTACACGGCCCGCGTCGGGATGGCGGCGAGCAGGCGCTCGGCCGTCCAGTCTTTTGGCGGCAGCCAGACGATCTTGTCGATCAGCGCTTGCGGGATGCCTTCGAGATAGCGTTCCTGCACGCCCACCAGTACCACGCGTTTCAGCCTGGGCAGGTGCAGCAAGGCCTCGGCCACCCAGCTGCCACACGACAGCAGCGTGGGCTGCAGGTGGGCATCGGAATGGTGGTCGAAGAGCACGAGCGTGAAGGGGCGCCGGATGCGGCGCATGAGCAGATAGGACGTGTAGTGGTAGTTGCCGCTGCCCAGAAACCACAAACGGGCATGGTGGCGCCGCAGCCGCCGGTCGAGGGCGCGCTGCGCCTCGGGCGTGCAGAAATAGGTGGTGCCTTCCAGGTCGTTCAGGCCGATGATCACCGAGGCCGCACCCTTGAGGCGTTCCTGCAGCTGCAGCGAACCATCGAAGTCGGCAATGCCGACCTCCACCGCCCCGGCAGCGTTCGTTGGAGCGCTTCCCCTTCTCTTTTTCGGCGCTTCCTCCTGCATTGGCATGTGCATCTTGCCCGAAAATTGCATTTTGCGAAAGCAAAATACCACTTCGCCATGAAGCTGCACATCATCAACGGGCCAAACCTCAACCTGCTGGGCAAGCGCGAGCCGCACATCTATGGCCGCCGCTCGTTCGAAGAGTACCTCGAGCTGCTGCATCAGGAATTTCCCACCATCACCATCCACTACTTCCAGAGCAACCACGAAGGCGAGCTCATCGACAAGCTGCACGAGGTGGGCTTCACCTACAACGGCATCATCCTCAACGCCGGCGGACTGAGCCATACCTCGGTGGCCCTGGCCGATGCCGTGGCCGCCATCGAAACGCCCGTCATCGAGGTGCACATCTCCAATGTCTATGCACGCGAGCCCTATCGCCACCATTCCTACCTCAGCGCCGTGTGCGTGGGCAGCATCGTGGGGCTGGGACTGAAGGGCTACGAGCTGGCGATTCAGTATTTTCTGTGAGCAGGACCCGTGGCGCGAAATTTATTTCGCGCACGAAGGAAGCTGCTGATTTTTTCAACAACAGGACGAGATAAATCTCGTCC
>CAYNYN010000448.1:0-2292 GCA_964401445.1 uncultured Saprospiraceae bacterium
GTCCATCGTCGCGAGCGGCAGCGAGTCTCAACCATCGAATCCTCTTTACGCGATATTCATCTTCATTCACCGGTTCTATGATGGTCCAGCAGCCGTCAATTTTGGAACGCAATCCGTCATTTGCACAAAAAATTTGCGCAGAAGCGCGGGAAACGTCAATGCCTCGCCTATATTTGCCTCCGTTCGCTATTCCAAAACGTGCTCGCAACGCATACCTGCAATCCAACCTTGCGTTTTGGGTAATCCAATGAAAAAAGGCTGAAAAGTCCCGGATGCCATGTGCATGGCGCGTGGTCGGGTACAAAAAATAGATAGCAACCTATTGCATGAAAATGCTATTTGAGTACTTTTGCTACTCAAAATTGAATCAATGATCGACGCGCTCATCAGCTCGAAGACCCGCATCAAGCTGTTGCTCAAGTTCTTCCTGAACAGCAACACGCGGGGCTATCTGCGCGGGCTGGAGAGCGAGTTCGGCGAGTCGAGCAATGCCATCCGTCAGGAGCTCAACCGGCTGGAAGAGGCCGGCATGCTGAAGTCGGAATACGAGGGCAACCGCAAGTACTTTCGCGCCAACACCGAGCACCCCCTCTTCAAGGAGGTGCACAACATCCTGCGCAAGTACATCGGACTGGACCAGGTGATCGATCAGGTGATCGAGAAGCTGGGCAAGGTGAAAAAGGTGTTCCTCGTGGGTGAGTTTTCGAAAGGGCTGGACAGCCCCATCATCGACCTGCTCATCATCGGCGACATCGACAAGAAGTACCTGCTCGAGCTGGTGGAACGCGCCGAAAAGCTCATCAGCAGAAAGATCCGCTACATCGTCTATCACCCCGACGAGGAGAAAGACATCGACTGGGCGCGTTTCGAGCCGCACCCCCTGTTGCTTTGGTCGGAAAACGCCGAAGCATGAAGCAGTGCGATGTGGCGGTGATTGGCGGGGGCATCGTGGGCCTGGCAACGGCCTGGCAGCTGGCGCAAAAGGCGCCCGATTTGAAAATATGCGTGCTGGAGAAGGAGGCCGAGGTGGCGGCGCACCAGTCGAGCCACAACAGCGGCGTCATCCATTCCGGCATCTACTACCGGCCGGGCAGCCTCAAGGCGACCAACTGTCGCGAGGGCTGGCGCCGGCTGATCGCGTTCTGTGACAAATACGAGGTGCCGTACGAGCTGTGCGGCAAGATCATCGTGGCCACCAACGAGGCCGAAAGGCCCTACCTGCACACCATCTTCGAGCGGGGACGGGCCAACGGGCTCGAAGGCATCCGCCTCATCAGCGGCGACGAGGCCCGCGCCTACGAGCCGCACGTGGCCGCCGTCGAGGCGATCCACGTGCCGCAGGCCGGCATCGTCAGCTTCGGGCGGGTGGCGCGCAAGTACGCCGAGCTGCTCGAACGGCAGGGCGGCGAGGTGCTGCTGCGCCACGCCGTGATTGGCCTGGCGCCTTCCGGCAAACGCCGCGTGGTGCAGACCACGGGCGGCGAGGTGGAGGCGCGGCTGGTGGTCAACTGCGCCGGCCTGCACGCCGACCGCGTGGCCGCGATGGCCGGGGCTCGGACCGAGGTGCAGGTGGTGCCCTTCCGCGGCGAGTACTACGAGCTGAAGCCGGAGCGGGAGCACCTGGTGCGCAACCTGATCTATCCGGTGCCCAACCCCAAGTTTCCGTTCCTCGGCGTGCACTTCACGCGCATGATCGAGGGCGGCATCGAGGCCGGACCGAACGCGGTACTGGCTTTTGCCCGCGAGGGCTACAAACTGACAGACGTGCGCGTGGCCGACCTGGCCGAAGCGCTGGCTTTTCCGGGCTTCTGGAAAATGCTGGGCCGCTTCTGGCGCGAGAGCATCGACGAGCTGCATCGCTCGGCCTCGAAGCGCGCCTTCATAAAGGCCCTGCAAAAGCTGGTGCCCGAGGTGCAGCCCGACGACTTCGTCAAAGGACGAAGCGGCGTGCGCGCCCAGTGCATCGACCGGCACGGCAAGCTGGTGGACGACTTCCTGTTCGTCCGGCAGCCCGGATACGTGCACGTGCTCAACGCCCCCTCGCCGGCAGCCACCTCCTCGCTGGCCATCGGCGACAGGGTGGCGGGGATCGTGCTGGAAAGTTTGGATAATTGAGGAATGAGTCCCCTGAAAATGTGGTTGAGGGTTGAGCGTTGAGGGTTGAGCGTTTGAGTTTAAAGTTTAGAGTTTAGTGTTTAAAGTTGATTTTCAGAGTTATTATGAATGCGACTTGGGCATCCATCGTCTATCGTCCATTGTCCATCGACTTTTTGCAGTAGACTCAGGAATCGA
>CAYNYN010000449.1:0-2284 GCA_964401445.1 uncultured Saprospiraceae bacterium
TCGATTCCTCATGGAAAAACCCTCAACCATTTTTTAGCAGGGCACTCAATGACGCCTTCGCTACCTTTGCCGCATGGATCTGAAAAGCATGCGCGAGCAGATGCCGTGGCTGCCCGTTGCCCTGGCCACAGGGGTGACGGTGGCGGTGCTGGCCCTTTTTTTCCCGTCGGCGGCCAGCTTCAGGTACGAGTACGAGGTGGGCAAGCCCTGGCGCTACGACGACCTGTATGCGCCGGTGTCGTTTCCGATACTGAAGTCGGAAGCGGAGCTGGCTGCCGCCGAAGAGGCCATCCGCCGCACGCTGCCGCCCGTGTACGTGGTCGATGAGCAGGTGGGGCGGGCCCAGGTGGCGCGCTTCAACGAGGCCTTCCGCGAGCGCCTCAACGATCAGACCGGCGAGAGCCTGTATACCGACGTCGTGCAACGTCCCGAGCGCTACCGCTCCTTTGCCGAGGGGGTGTTGGCACGGGCCTATCGGCGGGGCGTGTTCGCACTCAAGGAGGAGCATCGCGCTGCCTCGCCCGATTTCGTGTTGCAGGTGGTGCGGGGCAATACGCTGACGCGCGTGACCCGCCAGAATGCCCTGACGGCCGAAGAGGTGCGCGCCCGCCTGGCCGACACCTTGTTGTACAGCCAGTTGCCCGAGGCCGAGTTCCTGCTGTTCGTCACCGACTACGTGGTGCCCAACGTTTTTTACAGCGACAGCCTGACGCAGCAGTGGCTGCAGAACGAGCTGGAAAAAATTTCGCCGGTGCAGGGACTCGTCAACGAGGGCGAGCTCATCGTGCCGCGTGGCGGCATCGTGACGCCCGAGGTGGCGCAGAAGCTGAAGTCGTACGAGGCCGAGCTGGCCCGCCAGATGACGGGCGTGTCGCGCTATACCCTGTTTTCGGGCTACCTGTTGCTGACCCTGCTGGTGCTGGTGGTGTACCTGATGTGGCTGTGGGCTTTCGTGCCCGTGACGTTTGCGCAGCCCCGCGTGATCGTCTTCCTGCTGATGTGGTTCGTGCTCTTCGGTTTTCTGACCTGGCAGATGGAGCGCACGGCAGGCCTGTCGGCCTGGATGGTGCCTTTCTGCATTGGCCCCATCGTGATCAACACCTTTTTCTCCGAGCGGCTGGCCGTGCTGACGCATCTGGCCGTGGTGTTGCAGGCCAGTATCCTGACCAGTCTGGGCTACGAGTTCACGTTCCTGGAGCTGCTGGCCGGCATGGTGGCCGTGCTGGGTACCACCGACACGCGCGACTGGGGGCGCTTTTTCCGCCTGCTGGCCTTCATCCTGCTGATTTACCTGCTGAGCTATCTGGGGCTGGTGCTCATCAGGGAAGGGCATCTCAGCTCCGACATGTGGGCCGTAGCCATGCATCTGGTGGTGGCCAGCGTGTTGACGATGCTGGCCTTCCCGCTCATCCCCCTGCTGGAACGCGTCTTCGGCTTCATTTCTGCCATCACGCTCGTAGAGCTCAACGACCTGAACAAGCCGCTGCTGCGCGAGCTGTCGCTCAAGGCGCCGGGCACGCTGCAGCACTCGCTGCAAGTGGGCAACCTGGCCGAGGCCGCTGCTGCCGCCATCGGCGCCAACGCCTTGCTGATCAAGACGGGCGCGCTGTATCACGATATCGGCAAGATGGTCAACCCCCGATACTTCGTCGAGAACCAGGGCGAAGACAATCCGCATGAGGGGCTGAGCGAAAAGGAGTCGGCGGCCATCATCATCAGCCACGTGACCAAGGGGCTCGAGCTGGCCAGAAAGTACGGGCTGCCGCCGGCCATCACCCGCTTCATCCCCACCCACCACGGCACCTCGCGCGTCGAGTTTTTCTACCGCAACTGGAAAGCCAAACACCCCCAGTCGGACCAGGGCGAACCCGACGATAGCGATTTCCGCTATCCGGGGCCCAAGCCCATGACGCGCGAAGAAACCATCCTCATGATCGTGGACTCGGTAGAGGCCGCCGCACGCAGTCTCCGGCAGCCTTCCGGCAAAGAGCTGGACGAGCTGGTGGACAAGCTGGTAGCCCAGAAGATGGCCGATGGCCAGTTCGACGAATCGGAGTTGTCCTTCCGCGATCTGGTCGTCGTGAAGGATACGCTCAAGAAATTGCTGCGCAGCGTCCATCACGTACGGGTCGAGTATCCGGAAGAGGAGAAATCGAGAGGAGTGAGGAGTGAGGAGTGAGGAGAGAAGAGTGAGGAGGGACGTTTGCGAGCCTTCCAGAGGCTCGTAAACGTGTGGGCATTACTCAGAGACAGAGAGACAGAGTGACAGAGTGAAGGAGAGAAG
>CAYNYN010000450.1:0-2259 GCA_964401445.1 uncultured Saprospiraceae bacterium
CGGCGCGGGGTTCAGCCCTGCTCCTTGCGACGGTTGATCTCGTCGCGGATGCGGGCTGCCTCCTCGTAGTCTTCCTTTTCGAGCACGGCCTGCAGCCGCTCGTTCAGCTCTTCGAGCGACAGGTCCGACAGCGAACGGCTCCGCCGCGGGCCGCGCTTCCGCACGGCCGGTTTGCCCTGCTGCTCGGCCTCTTCCAGCTCGACACCTGCCGACTCGAGGATGAATTCGTAGGTGTAAATGGGGCAGTCGAAGCGCACGGCCAGGGCCAGGGCATCGGAGGTGCGCGAGTCGATCTCGTAGGTCACGCCCTCGTGCTCGCATACCAGCAAGGCGTAGAAGATGCCGTCGAGCAGATTGTTGATGACCACCTCGCGCAGGGTGATGCCAAACGTTTCGAGCGCATTCTTGAACAGATCGTGGGTCAGGGGCCGATTGGGCGTCATGCCCTCCATGGCTACGGCGATGGCCTGGGCCTCGAACGCGCCAATGATAATGGGCAGTCGACGCGTGCCTTCCTTCTCTCCCAGTATTACGGCGTAGTTCTGCGATTGCGACATGCTGTGCGATAATGCCACAATCTCGAGCTCTTTCTTTTCCATACTTCTCCTGTTGCTTCTTTTGTAATGGGCCTCGGGCCGCTTCTCCTGCATTCCAGCCGCCACTCCGTGGCAAGTTAATGCGGCCCTCCAAAAATTCCAATTCCGCCCTCGCGGCGTACCTTACCATAAACATTTGCCGGCAGGCGGGGTTGAAAAAGGGGCCTGCAAAGGAAGGGCAATTCACCGTGCCAAACAAAATTCCGGCCAATGAAAAAAGGCAACTCCTCAGGGTTGGAGCTGCCTCTACACTCACTGGTTATGAAACTCGAATGTGACGATAAAACTGGATTCAAAGGTAAAGAGTCCGGGACAAACGTGCCGGTTGGTCGGGGGGCCAAATTCCATACCTGCATGCTTTCTTTGCCACCAGAAGACAATATTTTCATAAACGCACTTGCACCTTTCCGCTCATGATAACCGTAATCGCCTCCACCAACAGAAAAGAAAGTGGCGCCCGACAGTTTGCCACGCACTATTACGAGCTGTTGCGCCAGCTGACCGATGAGCCGGTACAGCTGCTGGCTCTCGAAGAGATCGCGCACGACTGGTTCCACCCCGACATGTACGACCCCGACAAGCAGGCGCCCAGTCTGCGCCGATTGCAGGAGACCTACATCCTGCCGGCCGACAAGTTCGTGTTCGTCATTCCGGAATACAACGGGGGCTTCCCGGGTGTGCTCAAGCTCTTCCTCGATGCCGTATCCGTCTATCGCTACCGCGACAACTTCCACGGCAAGAAGGCGGCGCTGGTCGGCATTGCCACGGGCCGCGCCGGCAACCTGCGGGGCATGGAGCACCTCACCGGCATCCTCAACCACCTGGGCGTCATCGTCCTGCCCAACAAGCTGCCCATCTCCTCCATCGAACGCCTGATGGACGAAGAAGGGCGCATCACCGACCCCGCCACACGGCAAGCCATCGAGCAGCAGGCACGCGCATTTCTCGACTTTTGAGGGCGGCATACGCCAAAAAGCGGCGCGCGTGCATCAATCAAGTGTCCGAACCATCCCTGTGGCTCCGTGCGCCCAAACGTCAACCATCTGCCTGTGAAGGACCCGCTCGAACAAATAATCGAAGGCTGCAAGCGCGGCGACCGCCGGGCCCAGCGTCAGCTCTACGAGCGGTTTGCCCCCGAGATGTACGCGCTGTGCCGCCGCTACGTGCGCGACGAACAGGCAGCCGAAGACCTGGTAGCCGAAGGCTTCTACAAAGCGCTCACGCGCCTGCATCAGTACGAGGGCAGTGGCAGCTTCGAGGGATGGTTGCGCCGCATCTTCGTCAATGAGGCGCTGATGTACCTGCGCCGACAGCGGATGCAATGGCAGTCGCCCGACGAAGCGCCGCCCGCGGCCCTGTCGGATCGGCCGGTTGCGGAAAGCCGCCTCGCCGCCGAGGAGATCCTCGCCCTGCTCGACGAGCTGCCACCGGGCTACCGCGCGGTCTTCAACCTGTACGCCATCGAAGGCTTCAAGCATCGCGAAATAGCCGACATGCTGGGCATCAGCATCAATACGTCCAAGTCGCAACTGCTGCTGGCGCGCAAAAGGCTGCAGGAGCTGCTGGCCAAAAGGCATGGATATAAAAGGTAGAGGAATCGAAGATTTGAGGATTTGAGGATTTGAGGAACTGATGGTTGAGACTCTCTGACGCTCGATGTTGA
>CAYNYN010000451.1:0-2254 GCA_964401445.1 uncultured Saprospiraceae bacterium
AAAATCACTTCCCCAATGCTTTCATCAGGGCCGTTTTTGCGACCAGCATGTCGTAGAGGGCCTGTGTATAGGCCTGCTGTGCCTGGTAGAGGGCCTGTTCGGCCTGGGTCAGTTCGAGGCTGGAGCCCACCCCTTCGCGGTATTTGATGCGGGTGGTCTCGTAGATGCGTTCGGCCAGCTCCATGTTGGATCGGCTGGTGGCCACGCGCTCGCGCGCGCTCAGGTAGTTGGTACGGGCGTTGGCCACTTCGAGCTGGATGGCCCGGGCCAGCTCCTTCGTCTGGCTGCGCGCCTGCTCGAGGTCGATTTTGGCGCGCTGGATCTTGGCTTTTTTGGAAAGACCGTCGAAGATGGGCACGTTGAGCTGTGCCCCCACGATGGCCACCGGAAACCACGATCCGTCGGAGAGTTTGTTGCCCTGCAGCTGCCGCTGGTAGCTGCCGAAGGCGGCCAGCGAAGGCAGGTAACCGGCCTGATAGCGGCGGATGTTCAGCTCGTTGAGCTCCACGCCCGTCTGGGCCGCCTGATATTCGGGCCGCTGGCTCGGATCGATGGGGCCCGTGAGCCACTCCTCGGGCACGCCGTCGGCCAGCAGCGTCTCGATGTCGTCGGCGATGTCGAGCGGCTGGTCGAGCGGATAGCCCATCTGGAATTTGAGGTAGTTGAGTGCCGTTTCGAGCTGGCGCGCGAGGTTGTCGCGCTGGTTGGTCAGCTGGGCCAGCGACAGCTCGAGCCGGTCCACGTCGAGGCGCTCGACGAAGCCCTGCGCGTACATGGCGCGCGTCTCTTCGAGCATGCCCTGCAGCGTAGCGATGTTCTTGTCGAGGATTTCCACGTTGCGGCGCACGATGAGTGCCGGCAGATAGGCATCGCGCACGCTGTTGCGCACCTCGGCCTGGGCGGCCACGTACTGCTGGGCAGCCAGCACGGCGTACTTGCGCGCCGCCTGCAGCCCTACCAGGTAGGAGCCGTCGAACACGAGGGTACTGAGCTGGGCCTTCAGGGTGAGGTTGTGCTTGGTGCCGAACTGCAACTCGGCGAAGGTGCCTTCCGGCGCCGTCGGGTCGAAAAACTTGGCCGGCACCAGCGAGGTCGGCAACTCGATATAGTAGTTGTAGTCCACCCCGCCATTGATCTGGGGCAAGCCGATGGCCGTGGTCTCGATCACCTGCTGCCGGGCATCCTCCACGTCGAGGCGCGCACGGATGAGCTTGAAGTTGTGCTCCATCGCATAGGCGATGGCCTGGTCGAGCGTCATGCGCGTCGCCGACTGCTGTGCCCACGTGCTGCTGGCAAAAGCCAGCCCCACCAGCAACAGGCCAAAGCGTCGCAAGAGATGGATGTCCATACGCATCATTGGTTTTCAGTGGTTTGTGTAACGAGATACAGTTCAAGCCGACGCAAGCCCGCCTCCGAAGCCACGCCCCTGAGGTGGTACAGGATGTGCTGGTGCACCACGTCGGTCATCCGAAACTCGCCTGCAGGAAAGAAGTCGTCGTCCGCCACCACGAAGCTCTTGCCCACGTACAGCCGCGCGATGATTGCGGGGTCTATGTCGGTCCGGTAGAGCCCCTCGCGTTGCCCGCGTTCGAGGTTGTTGCGAATCACCTCGTACACGTGCTCGCGATGGAGCTTCTGGACCATCTCCCAGCTTTGGCGGTAGTACTTTTGGAGGTCATACAGGGATGTGTCGGACATCTCGCGCAGCATGTCCACGATGAAAGCTGCGATGTGCAGCATCTCCTCGATGGCATCGCGGGCATGATCCCGGATGGCTTTCAACGCTTCTTTCTCGGTGCAGGTGTAGTTCTCCAGTATGGTCTGTATCAGCTCGGCCTTGTTGGGCACGTGCTGGTAGAGTGTCTTTTTGGATATACCCAGCTCGCGGGCCAGGTCATCCATCGTGACACTCTTGATGCCGTATTTTTTGAACAATTGCTCGGCTTTCGCCAAAATTTCTTCTTTCATCTCACACGGCTGCTTGTGCCTGAAAAAGGATGGATTCGAAATAAAATTTCGAATAATGATTGTTTTTCAAAATGTTTTTCGAGAAAATCCCCTCTAAAAACCCGATTGCCCTACATTCCACACCCCTTCAGCAGGGGCTTTTCCCAATCAGGCCGCAAAGATATGGCAAAAAGACAAAGGAAACTGAAAAAGGTTCCAAAGTTTCCCGGGTTTTTTCTGTGGCAAGGACGAGCTCCGTCCGTCACCCGACAAACGGGCCATCGAAGGCGACGAATGGGAGACGGAG
>CAYNYN010000452.1:0-2240 GCA_964401445.1 uncultured Saprospiraceae bacterium
TTTCTTTCCCCTGTTCTGCCCAATCAGCGTCAGTCGTTTCGACTGAGCTGTTTTTTGTTTTTGTACAAAATTTGATATCATTGCTTCCGTATTCCCACCCAAACAGGTCCCTGCCCCGGTTGATCCCTCCGTACCAGATTTTTTCACCAAATCCTTCAATACCATGAAAACCCGTTTTACTCTATCCGCATGTGCCCTTGCCGTGCTCATGCTGTTCGTGGGCCAGCCTGCACATGCCATTCAACCGGTAGGCGACATGGCCAATGCCGTCAGCGTCGTCAGCAAAAAGGAGGCGCGCATGGCCAAGCGCATGGAACGTGCCCAGAAGCGCATGGACCGATTCATGGCCCGTGTGGACCGCATGCTGGCCAAGAAAGGGATGGAGCGCCCGGAGGCCATCGACCTTCAGGATCCCGTGAAGAAGTGGATGTGGTTCTGGATCCTTGGATGGGGGGCAGCCATCGTGCTTTACATCCTTGCCAGCGTGCTCGTAGTGGGCACGGCAGGCGCCGGATTTGGCGTGGCTACGCTGCTCAGTCTGCTCGGCTCCATCTGCGGTCTTTTCGGTACCGTGAGCCTCGTCATGTGGCTCGTAAAAATGAACTCGTAACGCAAGGCGGGAGTGATTCCTGCCCGAACAAATAGCAAAGGGGATGGCGCCATACACACGCCATCCCCTTTCTCTTTTGCCGAAAGGCGCTGCAATTACAGGCCTTATTCCTCGATCTGCTTGCGGTTGCGCCACCAGATGTAGCCGATGGTGCCCACGAGCAGGTAGGGCATGGCCAGCATGTACAGGATGCCGGTGTTCAGGCCCTTGCCTTCCGTGCCGCCGTTCTTGAGGTTGGTCTCGGCCGACAGACGGCACATGGGGCATTGCGCCTGCATCTGCGTAGCCGGCAACATGAGGGCACCAATCAGGGCAACGAGCGAAATGGTCGAGATGAGTTTCTTTTTCATCGCTTGCAGTTTGATGATCACAAAGTTAGCACAATCGCCCTTTCGGGCAAATGATCAGCCTCACAGAAGTACCGGCACCGTCAGGCAGCAGCCCGCCTCAGGAATAGTAGGGCCGGATCATGAAATACAGCACCGGTCCCGTCAGCGCCACGTACAACCACAGCGGATAGACCCAGCGCGCCAGCCTCTTGTGCCGATCGACCAGGCGGGTATAGCCCCTGATGAAGGTGAACAGCACGAACGGAAAGATGACGGCCGCCAGCACCACGTGTGTGATCAGCAGGAAGAAGTACACGTACCGGATGAAGCCCTGCCCGCCATAGGGCGTCTCGGGCGTGGTGATGTGGTAGAGCACATAGCCCAGCAGGAAGAGCAATGAAGTGATCATGGCCGTCGTCATGGCGCGCTGGTGCTGCACGATTTTTTTCTGTCGGATGGCCAGGTAGCCGTAGATGAGGATGAGGGCCGTCAGGGCATTGAGCGTGGAATAGACGGCGGGCAGGAACCGGAAATCGATCCCCAGGTCCAGTTTGATCTGCCGCATGGCGCCCACCAGCAGCAGTACCACGACCGTGATCACCCAGGCGATGCGGTCGAGCTTTCTGGCCAGTCGTTCGTTGGGTTGCATTTCACTTTTCTTTTTCGCGCTTGAGAATGATGTCGGGCTTGGGTTGCTGCGGAATGAGCAAGGCAAGATGCTCGACGAGCTTGCTCCATCCCTGGCGGTCCGACAGGTCGTAGTAGTGGCGCACGACGAGGGCCGTGTCGGCCACCAGCCCCTTGAGGGGTGCCCGCAGCGAGTCGGGCCACAGGTCGGCCTGGTTGGGCATCGTGGCCACCAGCCAGTTGCGGTATTTGCCGGAAGGCATGTCCAACGCAGACGCATCACCATGCACGAGCGTGAGCATGCGGAAGCGCTCCTCCTTGCCCACCCCGCGCATCAGCGTGTCGGCACGCTGAATGGCACTGCGTGCCTGCTCGGGATCGATCTCCGGGGGCACGGTCCAGATGAAGACTACATTGCCCTCGAGCGCACCGAGGGACAAGGTATCGCCGCCCATGCGCAACATCGACCGGGCTGGCAGGGTGTCTTTGGGTTCCAGTTCCTGTGCGATGCGCACCCGGAAATCTACCCCTTCCTTGAGATAGAACCACGAAATGGCGGGCAGGCCGAAAAGCACCAGCAGTGCGATGAGCACGAGCAGGCGGCTGCGCCAGGTGGTTTTTCCGTCCGGGATGAATGGATCCATATCGGTCTGTATTGTGTCGCAAGCAAAAAG
>CAYNYN010000453.1:0-2211 GCA_964401445.1 uncultured Saprospiraceae bacterium
CAAAGAGGATTTGAGTAACCGAAGAACCGAGGAACTGATGGTTGAGACTCGCTTTGCTCGATGTTGATACGCCGCTGCGCGGCCTGTTGAGACGCGGCCATCCGGCCGCGATGTTGAGATGGCAATAAACGTTGCGTGACGTTGCGTCGTAGCGGCCCCGATTTTCGGGGCAGGCTGTTGCGCGAGGCGCTCAACGTTACACGCTCAACCCTCAACCAGAAAAGCTGCGTTTGGGCTGCGTCATGCTGCGCCTGAAAGCTGCGGTTTTGAGAAACCGGGGACCATTTTCCCAAACCACTTCGTAGTAACGAGAATAATTGGGCCTGCGGTGCCAATCCCGCTTCCCTGCCGCCGATGGACAATGGACGACAGACGATCGTCATGCCACACATGATGGAAAACGTGGCGTGTCGTTACGCCGTAGCGCCAGGAGTTCATGGGCGAGGGCATGCGATTTTTCTGTCGGATTCGAAAAATATATTTCGCGCTGAGCTGCTGATATTTTTATGTCACATGGCCACGGAAAAAGGGCCGGCGTTTGCCGACCCATTTCTATCTTTACCACGACACAGGCAGATGGCATGTAGCACACACGAAGGCTGACGCGTGCCGTGTGCCTGTTCCACCAAAACCGGAACATGTCCATGGCCACGTCTTTGGAACATACGACACCTTACCACACGCTCAGCCAGCTGGAGCGCGAGCTGAACCTGAAGCAGCTCCAGATCAACCGGTTGCTCGATATCACTCAGGCGATCAACAACAATGTTTCGGCTCAGGGCCTGTTCGACATGTACCGCTCCTTCCTGAGCTGGGAGATGGGCGTGCGCAAAATGGCCCTGTTTTCGCGCCAGCAGGAGGTGTGGCAATGTACTTCCTGGATCGGCATCGATCCGGCCGACGTGCCCGCCGGCATCGGTCAGCGGCTGGAGCAGTTCAAGCGCCTGACCAATCACCTGCCCGAAGACGAGCCCTTCTTTCAGTCATTCGATCTGGTCATCCCCGTCTACCACAAGCAGACGCCGCTGGCCTTCGTCTTCATCGGCGGACTGGAAGAGGAAGACCTCTTCGGCAAGGTGCAGTTCATCACGACCATCACCAACATCATCGCCGTTGCCATCGAAAACAAGCGGCTGTTCAAGCGGCAGCTCGAGCAGGAGCGGCTCAAGCAGGAGATGAAGCTGGCTGCCGAGATGCAGCGCATGCTCGTGCCCCGTCAGCTGCCCACTACGCCCGACTATCAACTGGCCAGCATCTATCAGCCACACCTCGGCGTGGGAGGCGATTATTTCGACTTCATCCAGCTCGACGACGGTCGTATCGTCTTTTGCATAGGCGACATTACGGGCAAGGGCCTGGCTGCAGCCCTGCTCATGGCCAGCTTCCAGGGCACCTTCCACAGCCTGGTCGGGCTGTACGACTCGCTGACCGAGCTGGTGCACGCCCTCAACGCGGCGGTGGTGCGCACCACGGGCGGCGATCGCTTCATCACCCTGTTCCTCGGCCGTTACGATGTCCGCACCCGTACGCTCGACTACATCAACGCCGGCCATGCGGCACCCCTGCTGGCCATGAAGGGCGAAGTGTTGCGACTGGACAAGGGCGGCACCTTCCTCGGCTCGTTCGCCGAGCTGCCATTCGTGGAAGAGGGGAGCGTCAGGCTGGACGACGAGGCGCTGCTGGTGAGCTTCACCGATGGCTTTTCCGACATTCGCAATACCGCCGGCGAGTTTCTCGACGACGTCTTCCGGCCCGAGTTCCTGCTGGCACACATGCACCTCGATGCCGAAGCCTTCAACCAGGCGCTGCTGGGGCACATCCGCCAGTTCGCCACCGACCAGGCCTGGCCCGACGACTTCACCGTGCTGACCTGCAAGTTTTTCAAAAAGGCTCATGGGGGCTGACTCGGGTCCTCGGGCTTCAGATTCGGGCATGCCGCTTTGGGGCACCATGCCCGGGCTTGCCCTTGCGACCCGATGGGTGAGCGTCTATCTTTATGGCGCCGGTGTATGAGGATGAATGAAGAGGATTTGAAGATTCGAGGATTCGATGGTTGAGACTCGCTGCCGCTCGATGTTGATACGCCGCCAAAGGCGGCGATGTTGAGACGCGGCTTCCCCGATAATCGGAGCCTGTCCCGGCCTGCCGGGAACAGGCGCCGCGATGTTGAGATGGCAATAAACGTTGCGTGACGTTGCGTCCCCGATTGGC
>CAYNYN010000454.1:0-2202 GCA_964401445.1 uncultured Saprospiraceae bacterium
AACCATTTTTCGACGCATACCTGCATTCATGATCGCCCCACACGTTCGCCGCTGGCTGCCACTGCTCACCCTCTTTGCCGGACTGGCACTGGGCTGGGCGTTTTTTGGCGAAAGCCGCCACGCGACCCGGATCGAGCCGCTGAGCGACCCGCGCTGTGCCGATGCCGAAGCGTGGTACACCTGCGCCATGCACCCTGAGGTGAAGCGGCTCGAAGCAGGATCGTGCCCGCTGTGCGGCATGCCCTTGTCGTTGACCTCGGCGCGCCCCGAGGCGCAGGCGCACTGGCTGGCCATGAGCGAAGAGGCCCTGCGGCTGGCCGACATCCGCACGGCCCCTGCCCAGCCCGCCAGCAGGGCACGCGTGGCGCTGCACGTGGCCGGCAAGGTGGTGCCCGACCAGACGCGCCGCTACCGCCAGATCGCCCACCTGCCCGGCCGCATCGAGCGGCTCTACGTGCGCCGTACGGGGCAGTACGTGCGGCGCGGTCAGCCCATCGCCTCCATCTACTCGCGCGAGCTCATCGCCGTGATCGAAGCGTTCAAATTCAGCAAAAACTCGCCCAGCGTCGTGCGCTCGGCCGAGAACAACCTGGCTGCCTGGAAGGTGCGGCCCGAGCAGCTCGAGGAGTTCGACCTCGAGTCGGGCGACTACCGCAAGGCCATCGACGTGTTTGCCGACTACAGCGGCGTGGTGACGAAGCTGTACGTGCGCGACGGCGACTATGCCGTCAATACGCACATGGGCCATCCTACCGTGCTGTTCGACCTGGCCGATCTGAGCCAGGTGTGGGTGCGCCTCGACATACACGAAAGCGACATCCCCTTCGTGCACCGCGGCGACACGGTCGTCTTCACCGCCGATGCCGTGCCCGGCCATACCTTCACCGGCACCATCGCCGAGCTGACGCCCTGGCTCGACCCCCATACACGCACCAAAGAAGCGCGCGTGGTGGTGGCCAACCCCGACTGGCTGCTCGAGCCCGAGATGTGGGTCAGGGGTACCATCGAGACGCGCCTGCCAACCGCTTTCGCAAAAGGCGTCGTGGTGCCGCGCACGGCCGTGCTCTGGACCGGCCAGCGCTCACTGGTCTATGTCCGGCACCCCGACTACGACCGGCCCGTCTTTGGCTGGCGCGAGGTGACGCTCGGCCCCCGCGTGCAGGATGGCTGGATCGTGCTCGAAGGACTCGAACCGGGTGAAGAGATCGCCGTGACGGGCGTGATGGCCCTCGATGCCGCCGCCCAGCTCTCCGGCAAGCACAGCATGATGCGCCTTCCGGCAAATGGCGACCACCAACAAGAGCCGCCACCCCGTACGCGCAGGGCGCTGCACCGCGAGTGATACCGGCTCGGAGGCCAAAATTTCCCGTAGGGCATCCTCCGTGCCGGCGGGCATCGCCACCCCCCTACCTTTGACCAGACACCAGAAAAAACGACACACATGCGATCAGCTCCTGTATTCCTCGCGCTGCTGATCTTCGGCAGTGGCATCGTGCTCAGTACGTGGTCGTGCAAGCACAGTCCCATCGTGGACGTGCCCGACCCTACCGACACCATGCCCGATACGACCATCATCGAGCCGCCCGATACCACCGACACCATCGCGGGGGTACCCTGCGATCCCGAAGTGGTGTACTTCGACCTCCAGATCCTGCCGATACTGAAAAGCAACTGCGCCTTCAGCGGCTGCCACGACTCGGCCTCGGCCAAAGGCGGCGTCATCCTCGAGAGCTACGAGAGCGTCATGGCCACGGCCGACGTGGAACCCTACTTCATCGACGAGTCGAAGATCTATGAGGTGCTGGTGGACGACGACCCCGACGACCGCATGCCACCCGCGCCGGCAGCACCCCTGCCGCCCGAACAGATACAGCTGATCGCCAAATGGATCCTGCAGGGCGCACCCGACCTGCACTGCGACCCCGATGCCGGCGCCTGCGACACCACCGCCGTGACGTTCAGCGCCACCGTCAAGCCCGTCATCGACACCCATTGCAAGGGCTGTCACAGCGGTGCCACGCCCAGCGGCGGCATCGACCTGAGCACCTGGGCCGGCGTCAAGGCCGTGGCCGAAAGCGGCCAGCTCTACGGCGCCATCGCCTGGCTCGACGGCTTCACACCCATGCCCCAGGGAAGCGACCAGCTGCCCGACTGCACCATCCTGCAGATCAAGGCGTGGATCGATGCCGGAGCACCGGATAA
>CAYNYN010000455.1:0-2194 GCA_964401445.1 uncultured Saprospiraceae bacterium
ATCCTCAAATCCTCGATTCTTCGATTCCTCCAAGCTACCATCTCCTCCGATCCAGCGACGTGAGGGTGGCGCCGAGAAAGAAGGCCGTCACCGACAGGAAGTAGATCACGTCGCGCGAGTCGATCAGACCACGGCTGATGCTGGCATAGTGGTAGGACATGCCCACCATTTCGACGATGCTGTCCCACTTGCCCACGAACACGGGCAGGCGACTGAGGAAGTCGAATCCCCAGTGCACGAAAAAACACAGGAACACGGCCAGCACGAAGGCCACGATCTGATTTTGCGAAAGCGAAGAAGCAAACACGCCGATGGCCGAAAAGGCCGAGGCGAGGAAAATCAGACCGATGTAGCTGCCCATGACCGCGCCCGAGTCGATGTTGCCGCGTGGCGAGCCGAGGTCCCACACCGTGTAGTAGTACAGCGCCGTGGGCAGCAGCGCAAAGAGCACCAACACCAGCGTGGCCAGGTACTTGCCCAGCACGATCTGCAGGTCGGTCAGGGGGCGCGTCACGAGCAGCTCGAAGGTGCCCGTCTGCTGCTCTTCGGCAAACATGCGCATCGTGATGGCCGGAATGAGGAACAGGAACACGATGGGCGCCAGGTCGAAGAGCTGGTCGAGGGTGGCATACGAGTAGTTGAGCAGGCTGGTATCCGGGAACACCCAGATGACCAGCCCCATGATGGTCAGAAACACCCCGATGACGATGTAGCCGATCAGCGAGCTGAAAAAGGCGGCCAGTTCTTTCCTGAAAATGCTTCCCATAGTGTTCGGTCGATGGACGATGGACAATGGTCAATGGACGATCTCACTGAGGAACGACTTCCTTGCCGTTGCTCTTGTACACCACGCCGCCTTTCATCACGAAATCGACCTGGCGCATGAGGCGGATGTCCTGAAGGGGATCGCCCTTCACGGCTACGATGTCGGCCAGCTTGCCCGGGGCGATGCTGCCCAGCCGGTCCGTGACTCCCAGCAGCTCGGCACAGCGCATGGTAGCGCTGGCGATGGCTTCGATGGGCGGCATGCCCGCCTCCACCATGTATTCGAACTCCTGCGCGTTCTGGCCGTGGGGCGACACGCCTGAGTCGGTGCCAAAGGCAATCTTCACGCCTGCCTTGTACGCTTTCGCAAACGTCTCCTGGATCTGGGGACCGATGGCCAGGGCCTTGGGCACGACGGGCGCGGGGAAGTAGCCCGGAATCTTGGCCTTTTCCGCCACGAAGCGACCTGCCGAGATGGTGGGCACGTACCAGGTGCCGTGCTCCTTCATCAGCTCGATGATCTCGTCGTCCATCAGGGTGCCGTGCTCGATGCTGGTCACGCCGGCCAGGATGGCGCGCTTCATGCCTTCCTTGCCGTGGGCGTGGGCCGCCACGTGCATGCCGTAGTCGTTGGCCGTCTGGATGATGGCTTCCAGCTCCTCCATGGTGAACTGGGGCCCTTGCCCGTCCTTGGCCACCGACAACACGCCGCCCGTGGCCGTGATCTTGATCAGGTCGGCGCCGTTCTTGTAGCGCTGGCGCACGGCCTTGCGCGCGTCTTCCACACCGTTGACCACGCCTTCCTTCGGACCGGGGTCACCCATCAGGTCGCGCTTGACGCCGTTGGTCGGATCGGCATGGCCGCCCGTGCTGGCCAGCGATTTTTCGGCCGTGAAGATGCGCGGCCCGGGCACCTTGCCGGCGTTGATGGCGTTGCGCAGCGCCACGTTGACGCCGCTGCCGCCCAGGTCGCGCACCGTGGTGAAGCCCGCCAGCAGGGTGCGCCGCGCATACACGGCCGCATCGTAGGCCACGTCTGCCTCGTTTTTTCGGAAGCGCTCCTCGTAGGCCTTCGGGTTCGACTCGTGCTCGATGTGCACGTGCATGTCCATCAGGCCGGGCATGACGGTATGTGCCTTGAGGTCGATGGTGCGCGTGCCTTTGGGCGCCCGCGCGTATCCGTCGCGCACCTCGACGATCTTGTCGCCTTCGACCACGACGGTGACGCCTTCGCGCACGTTCAGGTTTTCGGTATCGATCAGCTTGCCGCAATAGAGCCAGGTCTGCTGGGCGTGCAGCCCTGCAAGGGCGGCAAACGCCAAAGCCCAGATAGCCAGTACCTTCTTCATTTTCGTGAGTTTTTACGCAATCGGGTGAAACAAAGCGGCGGCAAAATCGCAAGTTTGAGGCAATCGGCCAAGGTGGCGGG
>CAYNYN010000456.1:0-2187 GCA_964401445.1 uncultured Saprospiraceae bacterium
CATTCATGAAAGCCCGACTTCTTTCGCTTCTGCTCGCCATCGCCCTGCCGTTCCAGATCCTGATTGCCGGTGAGGGCATGTGGCTGCCCCTGCTGCTGCAGGCCCTCAACGAAGAAGAGATGCAATCGCTCGGCATGAAAATGACGGCCGAGGATATCTATTCCGTCAACCACGGGTCACTCAAGGACGCCATCGTGCACTTCGGCGGCTTCTGCACCTCGTCGCTCATCTCGCCCAACGGGCTGCTGCTCACCAACCACCACTGCGGCTATGGCGCCATCCAGGACCACTCCACCCTCGAACACAATTATCTGGAGGACGGCTTCTGGGCGCGCAGCCGCAACGAAGAGCTGATGAACCCGGGCCTGACGGCCACCCTGATCGTGCGCATCGAAGACGTGACCGACAAGGTGTTGCGCGGCGTCACCGACGACATGAGTGCGGAAGCGCGGCAGTCGCTCATCGACCAGAACATGGCCTATGTGCGCGACCACATCCAGAAGGAGGAGTGGCAGGACGTGACGGTCAAGCCCTTTTTTCACGGCAACCAGTACTTCGCCTTCGTGACGGTCACCTACCGCGACGTGCGGCTCGTGGGTGCCCCGCCCTCCTCCATCGGCAAGTTCGGTGCCGACACCGACAACTGGGTCTGGCCTCGCCACACGGGCGACTTTTCGCTGTTCCGCATCTATGCTGGCCCCGACAACCTGCCAGCCGACCCCTCGCCCGACAACGTGCCCTACCGGCCCAAGCACTTCCTGCCCATCTCGCTCGACGGCGTGGAGGAAGGCGACTTCACGCTGATCTTCGGCTTTCCCGGCCGCACCAACGAATACCTGCCTGCCGTAGCCGTGGACAACATCGCCAACGGCATCGACCCGGCACGCATCGAGATCCGCGACCTGACGCTCGAGATCTGGGACGAAGCCATGCGCAGCGACCCCCAGGTCAAAATCCAGTATGCGAGCAAGTTCGCCAGCCTGGCCAACGGCTGGAAGAAGTGGCAGGGCGAGGTGCTGGGCCTGAAAAAGACCGATGCCATCGGCAAAAAACGCCGCTATGAGGAGCAGTTCGCCGAGCTGGTCGCCTCGCGCCCCGAATGGCAGGCCCGCTACGGCCATATCCTGCCCACCTTCGCCGAGCTGTACGCCCAGGCCGGCCCCCTCGAAGTGGCGCAGACGCGCTATTACGAGACCGTCACCCGCAACATCGAGGCGCTGCGCGTGGCCAGCTACCTGCGTCGCCTGGTCAACACCTGGAAAAACAACGGCCCGGAGGCCTACGCCCAGTACCGCGACCGCCTGGTGAATTACCTCGAAGGGTTCTACGAGGACTACCGGCCCGAGCTCGACCAGCGCGTCTTCGGCCGGCAGATGAGGTTGTATTTCGACAAAGGGGGCGACCTGCTCGTCGACGAGGCCATCCGCAGCCATCTGGCCGCAGCGGGCAACGACTTCGACGCCTGGGCAGCCAGCGTGTACGAAGGGTCTCTTTTGCCGAAAGGCGAACAGCTGCTGGCCTTGCTGCAGCAGGCCGATGGCGAAAAAGCGGTGGCCACCATCGAAAACGACCCGGGCTACGCGCTCTTCCTCGCCCTCGAACGCCGCTATCAGGAAGCGGTGGGCACGCCGCTCCAACCCCTACAGAAGCAGATCGACGAGCTGATGCGCCTGTACATGCGCGCCCAGATGGAGGTGTTCGCCAACAGGCGCTTCTACCCCGATGCCAACGGCACCATGCGCGTCTCGTACGGTCAGGTGGAAGGCTACTACCCGCGCGACGGCGTGCACTACCTCGCACAGACGTGGCTCGAGGGCGTGATGGAGAAGTACGTGCCGGGCGACTACGAGTTCGACGTGCCGGAGAAGCTGCGCCAACTCTACGCCCGCAAGGACTACGGCCCCTACGGCGAAAACGGCCGCATGCCCGTGTGCTTCATCGGGTCCAACCACACCACCGGCGGCAACTCGGGCAGCCCTGCCATCGATGCCTATGGCAACCTCATCGGACTCAACTTCGACCGCGCATGGGAAGGCACCATGAGCGACCTGAACTACGACATCCGCCTGTGCCGCAACATCATGGTGGACATCCGCTACGTGCTGTTCATCATCGACAAGTTTGCGGAAGCGCACTGGCTCATCGAGGAGATGGAACTGGTGCATCCGAAGAAAGGGCGATAGGCTT
>CAYNYN010000457.1:0-2172 GCA_964401445.1 uncultured Saprospiraceae bacterium
AGAGCCGTAGCCGGGGCTTCCCCCCTTACTGGAAATTCAGCTTTCGGGTATAGATGCCCTGTGCGAGCGAGTCGCGCGATTCGGGGGTGAGGACGATGCCGTCCTTGCGCAGCACGATGCGCGAGGAGAAGATGCCCACGCCTTCGGAGAGGTTGGTATAGCTGGGCAGCTCCTGCGAGCCGGTGATGCCGACGTTGGCCTGGCTGATGTCGAGCAGCTCCTTGAACTCGGCGCCGGCGCCCACCACTTCCAGGTCGATGCTCTTGAAGGTGCGCACGACGGCGTCGTTGGCTTCGATGTTGTTGGCCATGAACTGGTAGAACTCGATGCCCGGAAACTCGACCAGCACCGAGGAGACGGGCTGACCGCCGCTCACCTCGCGTTCGATGCCTTTGCGCACCTTCCACACGACGGTTTTGTCGAGCACGTTGCCCGGGTTGTCGGGGTCGGTTTCGCGGTAGTGGATGTACATGAGCAGGTCGAACACCCAGGCGTGGGGGCCGGGCACCCATGCCACGCGTGTGTCGGAGGTGTAGCGGAACGAGAGCTTGTCGCCGGGCAGGCCCGTGGCGAAGTGCATGTCTTCGAGCACGAAGGTGGTGGCCGTGACGGGCTCGCTGTCGTCGCCGCGCTCGAGGATGAACTCCAGCTCTTCGCCGCCCTGCAGGTCGATCACGTCGCCGCGGATCTTGTACAGGTAGTTGGGCGCCTGGGCAAAGATGCCGGGCTGGCGCACGTAGCCTTCGAGGTTGCCGTCGACGCGTTCGAGCGTCCAGGTCTCACCCGTCTTTACGTCGTGCAGCTTGACGACGGCCTGGTCGTAGTAGAGCGAGTCGGCGATTTGCGCCAGCGTGAACGCATCGGTCTCGGGATCGAGGAATGCCTTTTCCACGCGGATGTAGTGGGCCGTGTCCTGGTGGTTGATCAGGCCGTACACCACGGGAATGTCTTTCCACGGAGCGGTGAGCTCCAGGTCGTTGTTGCAGCCGCTCAGCAGGAAGCCGAGGGCGACAAAGGCAAGGATGCGGGTCGTCTTCATGCGGGCAAAGGTAGGCAGGGCCGTATTTCCCGAAAGGGTGAAAATGCGGTTTTGTCAGCTGGCGCATACGCCCGGTCGTTTACAGCCCCTGCCGCTCCACTTCGAGGATGGCCTGCACGTGCGCCTCGGCAATTTTTTGCCGCACCTCGTCTTGCATCAGCTCGACAGCCTGCGCCTTGTTGTTGTAGAAGCCGTTTTCGGTGAGGATGGCAGGCATGGTCGTCTTTTTCAGCACGTAGAACTGGCGCGTGGGCTGGGACTTGATGTGCCGGTTTTTCCATCCGGTGGCGGCTACGAGGTGGCGCTGGAAGATGGCCGCTAGTTTTTTGCCCTTGGTGCTCGTATGGTAGAACCACGTCTCGATACCGCTGATGGCGGGGTCGCACCAGTCTTCGGGCGAGGGCGCAGGCGCGGCATTGCAGTGGACCGATACGAAGATTTTGGGCAGGTCGCTCTGCAGCTCGTTGGCCCGTCGCACTCTTTCTTCGAGGGCGTTGCCCACCTCGTCCACCTCGGGCATCACCTCGTAGTACTGCACGCCCAGCTCGTGGAGCCGCGCCGCGATGCGCCGCACCACGTCGCGGTTGAACTCGTACTCGTACAGGCGGGTGTGCCCGTCGTCGAACAGGGGCGAGCGCTTGCCTTGCGTGAGCTTGCCGTGGCCGTTGTCGAGGCACCACATGTAGCGCGGCTGGTGTGGGGCCGGGGCAGACGGCTCGTCGGGCGGGCGCACGTCGTCGGGACCGATGTCGGGGCCGAGGGGCGGATGGTCGGTGCTGGTATCCGCGCTGGTGTCGGCAGCGATGACCTCTTCCTCGTTCACGACCACGACCACGGTGTCGGCAGGCACTTCCTGTGCGTCGGCAATGGGGGGCTGCGGCTCGGGCCGTGGGCGCCTTTTGCCGAAAAGGCGGGCAAAGAGGTCGCGCAACCAGTTGAAGAAAGAGGTCATGGTTTCAGGATTGAATGGTCGGTTTAAAGTTTAAAGTTCAGTGTTTAAAGTTGATTTACAATTCAGTGTAAATCCAACCTGTGTTTCCATCGTCCATCGTCCATCGTCTTTTCACATCAGGCCCCGGCTCACTTCCTGCCGAAGTCGGCGGGGATCTCGCCCCAGCGCTCGGTGTCCCATT
>CAYNYN010000458.1:0-2142 GCA_964401445.1 uncultured Saprospiraceae bacterium
CTACACCCTCAACCCTCAACCAACATGACCACCATCACCAACTGGGGCGGCAATCTGCAGTTTGAGCCTGCCGAAGTGCATTTTCCCGAAAGGGAAGAAGACATCGTGTCGCTGGTGCGGCGTGCGCGCAGCGAGGGGCGGCGCATCCGCGTCATGGGTGCGGGCCATAGCTGGATGCCGTTGATCCGCACCGACGACCTGCTCGTGTCGCTCGACCGCTGGTCGGGCATCGGGGCGGTGGATGCCGAGCGCCGCATCGTGGAGGTGCGTGCCGGTACGCGCCTTCGCGATCTGGGGCCTGCGCTCGAAAGCCATGGCCTGGCCATGGAAAACCTCGGCGACATCGACGTGCAGTCGATTGCCGGGGCGTTGCTCACGGGCACGCACGGCACGGGCGCCCAGTTCGGTGTGCTGGCCACTCAGCTCGAGGCGCTCACCTTCGTCGATGGGCGGGGCGAGCTGGTGTATTGCAGCCGCGAGCAGCAGCCCGACCTGTTTCGGGCAGCAGCCGTGTCGCTGGGCAGCCTCGGCATCGTGACGCGCATGTGGCTGCGCTGCGTGCCGGCCTTCCGCCTCGAGGAGCACACCTTCAAGGGGCACCTCGACGGCTTCCTGGCCAACCTCGACGACTACCTGGGCGAGCACCGAAACGTGGAAGCTTACTGGATCCCCTATACCAAGGCCCTGCAGATCAAGACGTGGAACGAGACGCAGGCGCCGCGCCGCCGTGGGCTCAACTGGTGGATCAACAAGGTGGTGCTCGAAAACTGGGCGCTGGGCGCGCTGATGCACTACTGCAAGTGGCGCCCCAACGAGATTCCGCGCGTCAACCGTTTCGTGGCCAGCCTCATCGGCGACGACCGTTACGTCGACGCCAGCTACCGCCTCTTTGCCACGCCGCGGCAGGTGCGCTTCATGGAGATGGAGTACAACCTGCCCATCGAGCAGTTTCCGAAAGCCATGCAGGCCCTCGAAGAGGCCTTCTATTTCCGTCATTTCCGCGTGGCCTTCCCGGTGGAGTGCCGCTTCGTGCGGGGCGACTACCTCATGCTCTCGCCCGCCACGGGCCGCAACAGCGCCTACATTGCCATACACCAGCTCAAGGGCATGCCGTGGGAGGACTATTTCCGCACGGCCGAGCAGATCTTCCGGCAGTATGGCGGCCGCCCCCATTGGGGCAAGATGCATTTCTGTACGCGCGAAGATTTTGCCGGGATGTACCCGGAGTGGGAACGGTTCGGGGCAATCCGGGCCACGCACGACCCCGACGGTCTTTTCCTGAACGACTGGCTGGAGCAGCTTTTTGCCTGATGCTGTGCGCCTTTCGGCAAATGCCGCCGCGTCGTTTGAATTTCATATTTCGCGGAAAGAATTCTGGATTGGTGTGCCGCATGCGCCCCCGCAAACGGGTACGAGTGCGTAGTTTTGCGCCTGCTTTGGCAAAAGCGTCACCATCCGGTAAACTGAAAAAAATCACCGCTGCCTCATGGCGGACCACATTCATCCTATCTTCGAGCGGCTCGTGTCGCGGGCCGAGCGCGAGCGTTTCCTGGCGCAACGCAGCTGTACCGTCTGGCTCACCGGGCTGTCGGGCTCGGGCAAAAGCACGATAGCCCAGCACCTCGAGCGGCGCCTGTTCGATCAGGGCTTTTTTGCCCAGGTGCTCGACGGCGACAACATCCGTTCGGGCCTGAACAGCAACCTGGGCTTCAGTGCCGAAGACCGTATGGAGAACATTCGTCGCATCGCCGAGGTGGCGCGCCTCTACACGCATTCCGGCATCATCGCCATATGCTCGTTCATCAGTCCCACGCGTGCCATGCGCCAGCTGGCGCGACAGATCGTGGGAGCAGACGACTTCGTGGAGGTGTTCGTGGATACCCCGCTGGAGCTGTGCGAACAGCGCGACGTGAAAGGACTCTATGCCAAGGCACGGCGCGGAGAGATCAAGGGGTTTACGGGCATCGATGCGCCCTATGAAGCGCCCGAACACCCCGAGGTGCATCTGCGCACCGAGGGCCACAGCGTGGACGAAAGTGTGGAGACGCTTTTGCAGCACCTCATGCCGCGCATTCGGCCGATTTGAGTATTTGTTTGTTGAGCCTGGTGCAAAAAGTCGATAGACGATGGACGATAGACGAT
>CAYNYN010000459.1:0-2135 GCA_964401445.1 uncultured Saprospiraceae bacterium
TAGGTTCGCTTTTGCAATGCCCGGATGCCCTTCGGGGCGTCCGGAGCATTGTTTTATAGCCCCGGTGATTCATGTTGAATGCCTTTTGTGAACAATCAGGCTTGATTGGGTTTTCCGGGTTCCTTTTTTAAAACCGCAGCTTTCAGACGCAGAAAAACGCAGTGAAGACGCAGTTTTTCCTTACACAGAGTTTCACAGAGCACCCACAGAGGACCACGGAGTTTGGTAAAATCGGGTGAATCGGTGAAACCGGTAAAATCGGTCCTTGCACATCGCACCTGCACGCGCTTCCCGGATTTTTGCGAAGCGCACCATCTCAACATCGCCGCGACCCTGTTCCCGATTCTCGGAGCCTGTCCCGAGAATCGGAAAGCGGCGTATCAACATCGAGCGTCAGCGACCTGTTCCGATTTATCGGAAGTCTCAACTGTCAGATCCTCGAACCTTCAAATCCTCTTGATGAGATATTCATCTTCGTTCACCGACGTTATGTCAATCTGAAGACCTTGGGGGATCGGATAAGAAAAAAAATTGCGCGTAGCGGGGGAAGCGTTGGACAGGTTGGGACGCTGATTGTAGCATAAACAATAATCACCCAATGCAGCGGAAGCCTACCTTTGCAGCCATGTGGAAAAATTGCGCTTTCGCAAAATGGCTGATGGCCGGCGCCCTGCTCGCGGCGCTGGCATGGGCCTGTACGCCCGAAGACATGCTGCTCGACGACCCCTCGGCTCGTCTGGAGTTCTCGACCGACACGCTGCGCTTCGACACCGTCTTCACGCAGCTCGGCTCCGCTACGCGCATCCTCAAGGTGTACAACCGCTACGACAAACGGCTGCGCATCGACCGCATCGCTTTCGCAAAAGGTCCGGCCTCGCGCTTCCGCATGAACGTCAACGGCTGGATGGGCACCGAGGTCACCGACGTGGACATCCTGCCCCACGACAGCATCTACGTCTTCGTCGAGGTGACCATCGACCCCGACCAGCCCCCTTCCGTCAGCCCTTTCATCTTCACCGAAGACCTCTACTTCGAGCGGGCCGGGCAACAGCAACGCGTCGTGCTCGAGGCCTGGGGCCAGAACGCCAACTACATCCCTTCGCGTTTTCACAAAGACAGCATCGCCGTCTATGGCTGCAATGGCGGCGAGGTGGTGTGGGACGATCCCAGGCCCTACGTCCTCTATGGCATCGTGGCTTTCGAGGATTGCACGCTGCGCATCCCGGCGGGGGCGCGCATCCACGTGCACGGCGGCCTGACACGCACCCAGGACGACGAGGGCAACCAGCTCATCTACAACAGCGGCCGCCTGTTCATCGGCCCCAACGGCCGCCTCATCGTCGAAGGCACCCTTGACGAGCCCGTCGTCTTCGAGGGCGACCGCCTCGAACCCGAGTTCGACGACGAGCCCGGCCAGTGGACCGGCATCATCCTGGCGCCGGGCAGCACGGGCAACACCATCGAGCACGCCATCATCCGCAACGCCCTGGTGGGCGTCTGGGTCGATTCGGCGGCGCAGCTCAGCCTGCGCGACACGCGCATCTACAACATCACGGGCTCGGCCGTGGTGGCCCGCCACGCGACGGTCACCGCCGGCAACAGCCTGTTCTACAACTGCGGTTCCGATGCCGTGCGGCTGGGGCAGGGCGGCACCTACCGCTTCGACCACTGCACGCTGGCCAGCTATGGCGTCGATGCGGCCGCGCTCAGCCTCAGCAACGGCATCTGCTACGACCCCCTCTGCCAGAGCTACGACATCAACAAGCTCTTCGCCCGCTTCCGCAACTGCATCATCGCCGGCTCGCGCCGCGACGAGCTCAGCCTGACCGACTTCACGCTGGGGCAAGACCCTGCCCTCTTCGACTACCGCCTCGAAAACTGCGTGGTGCGCGTGGACGAGCTGCTCGACGAGCCCAACGGCTTCCCCGACTTTTTCGACCATTGCGACCCCTGCGTCAATACCGTCTATGACACGCCCCTGTTTCGCGATGCCGATGCCGACGACTACCACCTCGACTCGCTCTCGGTAGCCATCGACATCGGACAGGTGCTCGCCGGCTTCGCCCTCGACCTCGATGGCCGCCCGCGCGATGCCCAGCCCGATGCGGGCTGTTTCGAGTATGCGCCGGAGTGAG
>CAYNYN010000460.1:0-2123 GCA_964401445.1 uncultured Saprospiraceae bacterium
TCCCTTCACTCTGCCAGGGCCGGCTCGCGCAATACCAGGCGATGCCGCTCGGGTCCCGTAGACACCATCGCCACGGGTACTTTCAGTTCCTGCTCGATGGCAGTGAGGTAAGCACGCGCCTCCGGCGGGAACTCATCGTATTGGCTCACCCGTTCGAGCGACTGCTGCCAGCCGGCAAAATCGGCCCATACCGGCTCCACCGCCGTCTGGCACAGGTCGAAGGGCATTCGTTGCGTCAGTTGCCCGTCGATGCGGTAGTGCGTGGCCGCGCGGATGTGTTCGAAGGTGTTGAGCACGTCGATCTTGGTGACGACCAGTTGGGTGACGCCATTGAGCATGACCGTATAGCGCAGCTGCACCAGGTCGAGCCAGCCGCAGCGGCGCGGCCGCCCCGTCGTGGCCCCGAACTCGCCCCCCTCGCGGCGCAGGCGCTCGCCCACCTCATCGTGCAGCTCCGTCGGGAAAGGGCCGCTGCCCACCCGCGTGGTGTAGGCCTTCGTGATGCCGATGACCTCGCCGATGCGGTGCGGCGCCACGCCCAGGCCCGTACACACGCCGGCCGTGATGGTGTTGGACGAGGTGACGTAGGGATAGGTGCCAAAGTCGATGTCGAGCATGCTGCCCTGCGCGCCCTCGGCCAGCACCCGCCGGCCGCTGTCGAGCGCCTCGTTGACGAACCAGGCGCCATCGACCAGCTGCATGTCGCGCAGCACCTCGAGGCTCTCGAACCACCGCTGCTCCTCGCCTTCCAGGTCGAACGCAATGGACGGATAGATCTTCAGCAGCTCCAGATGCTTCTCGCGCAACTGCGCGTACTTGTCCTTGAAATTCGGCGACAGCAGGTCACCCACCCGCAAGCCATTGCGGCCCGTCTTGTCCATGTAGGTGGGGCCGATGCCGCGCAAGGTCGAACCGATCTTTTCCTTGCCCTTGGCCGCCTCCGAGGCGGCATCGAGGTAGCGATGCGTGGGCAGGATCAGGTGGGCCTTGCGCGCCACGAACAGCCGATCCCTCCAGTCCACTCCTGCCTCGTCGAGGCCCTGCAGCTCGCGCACCAGCGTGATGGGGTCGATCACCACACCATTGCCGATGAGGTTGCGCAGCTCGGGACGGAAGATGCCCGAGGGTACCGTGTGCAGCACGAATTTCTTTCCGTCGAACTTGAGCGTGTGCCCGGCGTTGGGCCCACCCTGAAAGCGGGCCACGATGTCGTAGCGCGGCGCCAGGTAGTCCACGATCTTGCCCTTGCCCTCGTCGCCCCACTGCAGGCCGAGAATGACGTCCACTTTGGTTTTCATGCGCATTGGTCGTTGTCAGGCCACGATGGTGCTTTCGCAAACGCCCCACAGCAGCCCTTTTTTCACTACAAAACCTGGCCGCGATTGCGCCAGGTTCGTTCCATGTTCCTTTCTTCTTCTGGTTCGCCTTTCGGCAAAAGCCATCCCGGCAACTTGCTCCTCGCCCGGGGCTGGCACCGGCAAAAATAGCCATTTGCCCGCCCCCGTCACCGGCTTTTTGCGCGTCGCGTTGTCATATTCAAGCCACGCATGCCCCTCGCTCATTCACTGCCCGATTCGGAAGAGGCTGCCGCTGCCGAGAGCTTGTGGGCGCAATCGGCACGCTGGCAACGGCCATACAGGTTCAGCGAGTGGTGCGTCACCTCGAAACCGAGCAGCCCGCCCATCATGTCCTTGATCTGCTGGATGCGGGGGTCGCAAAACTCGAGCACCTCGCCGCAGTCGAGACAGATGAGATGATCGTGCTGCTTGAAGCCGTAGGATTTTTCGTACTGCGCCAGGTTCCTGCCGAACTGGTGCTTCTTCACCAGATCGCAGTTGACCAGCAGCTCCAGCGTGTTGTACACCGTGGCCCGACTGACGCGGTAGTTGTTGTTCTTCATGTGGATATACAACGACTCGGCGTCGAAATGATCGTCGCGGCGGTAGATCTCTTCCAGTATGGCGAACCGCTCGGGCGTCTTGCGGCAATTGTTGCGTTCCAGGTGGCGCGCAAAAATTTCCTTCACTTCCTTGATGATCTCTTCCTGATTGCGTGCAGACATACGGTGGGTTGTTTGCGTATCCGAGGATGGAGTCCCCTGCAAAAAATGGTTGAGGGTTGAG
>CAYNYN010000461.1:0-2121 GCA_964401445.1 uncultured Saprospiraceae bacterium
CGTCTCGCAAAACATCCACCAACGTTTACGAGCCTCGAAAAGGCTCGCAAACGTCCCTTCTCACTCCGTCACTCAGTCACTCCGTCACTCCATATCCCATCACACCGACTCGAACTGCAGGCGTGCCAGCGAGTTGTAGATGCCGTCGGGGATCTGCGACAGCTCTTCGTGGGTGCCCTGCTCCACGATGCGGCCATCTTCGATGACGAAGATCCGGTCCACCTCGCGGATGGTGGCCAGCCGGTGGGCGATGATGATGCTGGTGCGGCCCCGCATGAGGTTGTTGAGGGCTTCCTGCACGACCTTTTCCGATTCGGCATCGAGCGAAGAGGTGGCCTCGTCGAGCAGCAGGATGGCCGGGTCTTTCAGGATGGCCCGGGCGATGGCGATGCGCTGGCGCTGCCCGCCCGACAGCTTGACGCCGCGTTCGCCCACGATGGTGTCGAGCCCTTCAGGGAAATTGGAAATGAACTCCCAGGCATTGGCCTGGCGCGCCGCTTCGATGATCTCCTCCTCGGTGGCATCGGGCCGCCCATACTGGATGTTCTCGCGGATGGTGCCGCCAAAGAGCAACACTTCCTGCGGCACGATGGCGATGTGGCGGCGGTACTCGGTGGTGTCGAGGGTGAAGATGTCGTGGCCATCGACGCGGATGGCGCCGCTTTCCAGCTCGTAGAACTTGAGCAGCAGCTGCACGATGGTGGACTTGCCCGCGCCCGAGGGGCCCACCAGCGCCACCTTCTGGCCGGCCTGCACGCGGAAGCTGATGCCTTTCAGCACCTCCACGTCGGGGCGCGTGGGATAGCGGAAGTGCACGTCGTCGTATTCGATATGGCCTTCGAGCCGCAGGGCCGGCTTCGATTCCGGCTTTTTCAGCTCCACCTCGCCCGGCGTCTGCAGGATGTCGCGGATGCGCTCGGTGGCACCGATGGCGCCCAGCAGCTCGGTGTAGAAGTTGCCCAGGCCGGCGATGGCGCCACCGATGATGGCCGTGTAGGAAACGAAGGCCACGAGCTGCCCGGCCGTGATCTCGCCGGCCTGCAGCATGCGCGCCCCTTCCCAGATGATGAAGAACAGCCCGCCGAACAGCACCGTGATGATGAACACCCCGAACAGGGCGCGCCCGTGCGCATAGCGCAGCGACACGCGCACCACCTCGTCGATGGTCTTGCCGTAGCGCATGGCTTCGTACCACTCGTTGGTGAAGGCTTTCACGGCCTGGATGGCCTGCATGGCCTCGCTGACGATGTTGTTGGCCTGGGCCAGCACCTTTTGCCGCTCGCGGCTCAGCCGCCGGATGAGGCGACCGAAGACCATGGCCAGCACCACGATCACCGGGAAGGTGGCCAGCATGACCAGCGCCAGGCGCGGCGTCGTCAGCGCCAGAAACACGATGCCCGACAGCAGGATGATGATCTGCCGGATGAACTCGGCCAGCGTGATCGAGAAGGCGTTGTAGAGGCGCTCCACGTCGGAGGTGAGGCGGCTGACCAGCTCGCCCGTGCGCGATTTTTCGAAAAAGACCATCGGCATGGTGATCAGCTTGCTGAACACCGCCTTGCGCACGTCGGCAATGCCTTTCTCGCTCACGCGCGCAAAGAGCATCACCCGCGCATACGAGATGCCGCCCTGTACCACCAGCACCGCCAGCAGCACCAGCCCTGCGTCGGCCAGCGTCCATTCCCATTTCGACTTGCCCTGGGCGATGTCGATCATCAGGCCCGACAGATAGGGGAAGGCCATGAACACCAGGCTCGACAGGAAGAGCAGCACGAGCCCCGTGATGAGCGACCAGCGATAGGGACGCACGAAGCGGAACATGTATACCGCCTGCCGCAGCTTCTCGCGACTGAGCGGTGCCATCGGGGTCTCTTGTTCGTCCAGATTTCTTCTTCTTGCCATGTTTTCAGTTGGTTGTCTAGCGTGATAGGTATAGTTCAAGTTTCGAGCACCCTGAATATCGTTGAGGGTTGAGCGTGTAGCGTTGAGCGCCTCACGCAACGCCGCTACGACGCTACGTTCCGCAACGCATTCCTCACTCCATCAATCCCTCTCTCCGTCTCTCTGCCTCTCTGTCTCACCCTCACAGGTTGAGGGTTGAGCGTGTAGCGTTGAGCGTTT
>CAYNYN010000462.1:0-2091 GCA_964401445.1 uncultured Saprospiraceae bacterium
ACACACCCGACCACCCATCGCTCAATCGAGCTGCAGCCGCATGTGTTTGGGGTAGCGTACGGCATAGCCGAACGCGAGCTCCTGCTTCTGTCCGGGCTGCAGTTCGAGGCGCCAGGTGAGGAAGCCCGTTTCCGGATCGTATTCGGCGCCCGAGCGTTCGAGCAGCTCCACGTCGATGTCTTCGTGTGCGGCCAGCGGGATCTGGTCCTGCACGACGATGCGGATGGCCTCGCGCTTGGCATTGCGCACCGTGATGCGATAGGCGCGCTCGGCCACGCGCTTGTTGCCGATGAACTGCTTGCGCACGCGCTCGGTGACCGGCTCGCGCTCGATCACGACGCCCTTGTCGCGGCCCAGGCCGATCTCGAGCGTGTCGGCCGCGCTGGCCGGGTCGAGCAGCGTCTGGCCCAGCCAGCTACCCTCGAAGAAGAGGTTGGCCGTGCCGGTGACGAGGTTGCGGCCCGTCCAGTCGGTGAGCCAGGCCTTGAGGAAAGCCGCCTCGCTGGCGCGCGGCGCGGCGTAGTATTCGAAGGTGGCGGGCACGTGCTCCACCTTTACGTCCACGGTGCGCGGCTTGCCGTCGGAAGGGATGGACCATGGCTTCTCGATGCGGTATTCCACCTGCGTGGCTCGGCCCGTCTCCTCCACCTCGAGGGCGATGGTGCCCGCATCGGCTTCCGCCTTGGGGGCACGACGCGGGGCGCGCCCTCGCGCGGCACCGGTGACCACCACCTCCTCCAGCAGCTCTGCGGAGGGCTGCAGCCGGACCACCAGGTCCTGCCCCGGCGCGATGCCGGAGAGCAGCCGGCTCTCATAGCCCACATAACTCACCTGGACGGTGCTTTGGCCCTGGGGCAGGACCAGCTGGAAGCGCCCCTCGAAGTCGGTCGTGGTGCCGATGGACGTGCCGGGCACCATGACGGTGGCGCCAATCAGCGGGTTGCCCGCCTCGTCGAGCACCTGGCCACTGACCACGTTGCCCGCCATGCCGGCCGACCAGTAAGTGCCCGGGCGCAGCCGCCACGGCCGCAGCACCGGCATGCGAAAGTCGGCACCCGGATCGCCGGTGGACAACGTCAGCGACACATCCGTCCACTCCTCGCCGGTGTGCTGGCTCACCTCGGCCTTGAGCGCCAGCCGCACGGGTTCGTCGAGTGCATCGACGCGCAGGTCGTAGGTGGCAAACCACGACGCCTCCTCGACGTAGTACTCGACCCACATGCGGGCATCGACGGGCCGCTCGGCCTCGACCCACACGTGCACCTTGCTCACGGGGCGATCATCGGCGCTGCGCACCTCCTGCACCTGCTGGCTGATGCGTTGGAGCAGGCTGTCGGTCTGGCGCTTCTGGCGGTCGAGCCGCAGGCGCTCGGTCAGGATGCGCTCCATCTCGCGGGCATGCAACTGCAGCACGGCCTCGAGCTTGTCGGCTTCGAGCTGCACCTGACTGCCCGCCACGTCTCTGTTTTGCGAAAGCAGGTTTTGTTGCCAGTCGAGCTGCTGGATCGACAGTCCCAGCTCTTCGAGGCGCCGCTGCAGGCGGTAGCGCTCCGCCTCCAGCCGGGCCAGCTTTTCCTCTTTTTCCTTGCGGGCCAGATAGTCGAGCGAAGTGTTGACCGACAGGATGGTGAAGGCGCCGGCGCCGGTCACGCGCAGGGTCTTGCGATCGAATTTGGCCGGAAGGCCGGAAAACACCAGTTCGTGCCGGCCGGCGGGGATGCGCACCTGGCCCTCACGCGTCACCCAGGCTCCCTTTTGGAACACCTTGGCCTCGGTGACCTTCGAAGAGACATCGATGGGTGCGGATTGCTGGGCCCGGAGGTTGCTTACGCAAAAAAGGGAAGCCACGAAAAGGGCAGGCAAGGCAAGCGAAAAGCGCATGGCAAAGGGGTTTTGGCGAAAAAATGCAACGCACGCAGGGCGGAATTGCTGCCACGCGCGCAATAGGACAACGCCGTGGCGAGGCGCCATGCTGCCCTCGCGGAGCGGAAAGGGCAAGTCCGGTCAATTGGCCGACAAGCGTGGCGCGAAATTCAACGTGGCGCGAAATTTATTTCGCAGCCACAAGACGTTTGCGAACCCTTCAGGGGT
>CAYNYN010000463.1:0-2089 GCA_964401445.1 uncultured Saprospiraceae bacterium
ATTCCTCGATTCCTCCCCCTTTTTCCTCGAATCCAAACGGAATGACCGTCCCTTTCGGGAAATGCCGCCCGAACTGGTCCACCACCTCTTCGCCGATGAACTCGAACCGGAGCGACACCTTTTCGGCCTTGGGGTCGCGGCGGGCGACGAAGGTGGCCGGGAAGGTGCCCGTCTTGGCGCTGATGTAGGTCCAGCCCTCGCCGCCCACGGCCTTCCAGTTGCCGTGCGGGCCCAGCAGCACGAACACGTACTCGTCGCCGCGCACCTCGCGCAGCCAGGCGATGGGGCGGCGGAAGTCGTAGGGTCCCCACTCGTCGACGATGATGTACTGGCGCCCCTTGGGGTGGTTTTCCGGCAGGTCGGTCTTCATGCCGTCGAGCAGGGCGGCATAGCTGAAGCGCAGCGCCAGGTGGAACATCTGGTTGCTCGACGGATCGAAGAAGGCCTCCACGCTGGGCGGCTCGCCCTCCATTTGCCGGAAGGCAGACTGCAGCGCTTTCGCAAAACCCAGGTCGCCGCGGCCATAGATCTCGTTGTTGGGCATGCCCGCCACGGTGCCCACGTCGTGGCCGTCCCACAGTTTGCGGAAGCGATAGAAGATGTTCTGCTGGAAGGTGATGTCGTCGGTGTTGCTGATCTGCAGGGGGATGGCCACCTCGTTGAAGTAGTTTTCCTCGATGGTGTAGCCGTGGCTGCTGACGTCTCTCTTCTTGCTGTAGCCCCAGTCTTCGGGCTGGCTGGGGCGCTCCCACAGCTTGATGCCGATCGAGTCTTTCTCGAAGTAGTTGTGACGGATGAGGTTGCGCTGGCCGTGCTCGATGGCGATGCCCCAGGTGCACTCGCGGATGTCGTTGCCCACGAACTCGGCATCGTGGCTGTAGCCGCCCCATATGCCGTACTTGCAGCCGTACATCTTGTTGAAGGCCACGGTGGTCTCGCTGAACGTCACCTCCACGCCGTTGGTGGGCGCATAGCTGAAGTCGTTGGCGTAGATCAGGTTCTTGTCCGAGCCTTCCAGGCCGGTGTCCATGGTGTACTGGCCGGCCCAGAGGAAGAAGCCGTCGCCCGAGTGGGTGGCCGAGTTGTAGGCGATGACGTTGCCCATGCAGCGGTCGAACAGCAGGATGCCGGCCGAGTCCTGGCCGCGCGCGTAGATGCCGTGGCTGTAGCCGCGCACGTTCCAGTCGAGCTTGTTGTGCATGATGCGGCTGTTGGTGCACCGGTACATGCCGATGCCCACGCCCGAGTTGAACTGGATGGTGTTGTTGTACACCAGCACGCCGTCGCAGCCGCGCATCAGCAGGCCGTTCTGGCCGCCGGTGACGTGCACGCCCCGCACCACGGCATAGTCGCAGTTGTGCAGGTAGATGCCCGCACCGTAGCGCAGCCATTCGTGCTGGTCGTTGTGGTGCATGTAAAGCCAGTCGCGCAGGTCCTCCTTTTCGCGGGTGCTATGCAGGCGCTGGCGGTAGTTGTAGCTGAAGTCGCTGTCGAGGATGCGCAGGGTGTCCACGTGCTGCGCGATGAGGCCCACCTTGTAGCCGTGCACCCGCACGTTCTTGATGGTCACGTTGCTGCCCTTGACGCGGATGGCCGTGCCCCGAAACAGGTCGGGCCGCGTCGGGTCGTCGGTGCCGATGAGCACGGCGCCGTTGAAGTCCACCACGATATTGTCGCCCTCGATGGTGATGGCCGCCGACCAGAGCGAGTCGGGCGCATCGACCGGGGCGTCGAGCCGGAAGGTGTCGGCAGCGATGACGCACGACTTCGTGATGGTCATTCCTTCCTCGAGCCGTACCTCGCCCGGCTGACAGCTCTGCACGATCAGCATGACGAGGAGCACGGACCACATCCACAGGTTTCTCATGGCTTTGTCTTTTGGACGATGGACGAAACAGCAAGGCAGGCGCATGCGTGCGGCAAGCAGTGCGGCACCTGCCCATGCGCATTTCCGGCTGGCAAAGATCAGGCTTTCGCCAAAAAAGCGCCCACGAAGTGGCGATATTTGCAGCCGACTCGTGAGTGAGGAGAGAGGAGAGAAGAGAGAGGAGAGGCGTTTGCGAGCCTTTTCGAGGCTCGTAAACGTGGG
>CAYNYN010000464.1:0-2088 GCA_964401445.1 uncultured Saprospiraceae bacterium
ACGGTGTTACGTCGTCACGTCGTCACGGTGTCCCATTCCCTGCCATTGCAGAATAGGTATAACTTTGCGCCCTGCTCGAAGCGTTGTGGTAACCAAAGCAAACTGAATGTCCGAACTGACGAAAAAAATCCAGGAAGGAGTGATCCGTGCAGCAGCCGAGCTGTACGGTGCCGAGCTGCCTGCCAATCAGGCCGTCATACAGCCGACGCGCAAGGATTTCGAAGGCGACTTCACGGCCGTCATGTTCCCCCTGACGCGCCTGGCCCGCAAGAAGCCCGAACAGATCGGCGAGGAGGTGGGCCAATGGCTGGTGGAGCACCTCGACGAGATCGACCGCTACAACGTGGTCAAGGGCTTTCTGAACCTGGTGGTGGCCGACCGCTACTGGACCACCTTCGTGCAGCAACACGTGGCCGACCCCAACTTTGGGCGCTTCCCCGCCACGGGACAGAAGGTGATGGTCGAATACTCGTCGCCCAACACCAACAAGCCGCTGCACCTGGGCCACATCCGCAACATCCTGCTGGGCTGGTCCATCTCGCGCATCCTCGAAGCCGTAGGCCACGAAGTGATCAAGACGCAGATCATCAACGACCGCGGCATCGCCATCTGCCGCTCCATGGTGGCGTGGAAGCGCTGGGGCAACGGCGCCACGCCCGAGACCACCGGCAAGAAGGGCGACCACCTGGTGGGCGACTTCTACGTGCTGTTTTCCAAAAAATTCGAGGAGGAGTACGCGGCCTGGCAGCAGACCGAAGAGGCCGAACGCGTGTTTGCCGAAAGGCACAAGGAAGGCCAGACGAAAGAGCAGTTTTTCAAGGCCTTCAAAAACCAGTACTTCAACGAGTTCAGCGAGCTGGGCGCCGAAGCCCGCGAGATGCTGCGCCTGTGGGAAGCCGGCGACGAAGAGACGCTGCGCCTGTGGCGCATGATGAACGACTGGGTGCTGCAGGGCTTCGAGGAGACGTACCGCAAGCTGGGCGTGTCGTTCGACAAGACCTACTTCGAGTCGGACACCTACCTGCTGGGCAAGGAAATCATCGAAGAGGGGCTGGCCAAGGGCGTCTTCCACAAGGACGGCAAGCGCATCTGGATCGACCTGAGCAACATTGGTCTGGGCGAAAAGACCATCATCAAGAGCGACGGCACCTCGACCTATACCTCGCAGGACCTGGGCACGGCGCGCATGCGCTACGAGGAGTTCGGCTTCCACAAGATGATCTACGTGGTGGGCGACGAGCAGATCAGCCACTTCCAGGGCCTGTTCGAGATCCTGCGGCGCCTGGGTGAGCCCTATGCCGAGGGGCTTTACCACCTGGCCTACGGCATGGTGGACCTGCCCACGGGCCGGATGAAGTCGCGCGAAGGCACGGTGGTCGATGCCGACGACCTGATCGAGGAGGTGATTGCCGAGGCGCGCAAGCATGCCGAAGAGCGCGGCGAAATCGCCGAGCTGCCCCGCGAAGAGCAGGACGACATCGTGCGCAAGATCGGCATGGCCGCCCTCAAGTTTTTCATCATCAAGGTCAACCCGCGCAAGCGCATGACCTTCGACCCCAGCGAGTCGGTGGACATGCAGGGGCAGACGGGTCCGTACGTGCAGAACGCCTACGTGCGCATCCAGTCGGTGCTGCGCAAGGTGGACACGTGGGACGCAGCCCTGGCCTCGGCCTACACGGCACTGCAGGAAGGCGAGCGCGAGCTGGTGAAGCAGGTGTACCAGTATCCGGAAATCATCGAGACGGCGGCCCGCGAGTACGACCCCTCGCACGTGGCCAACTACGCCTACAACCTGGCACGCGCCTTCCACAAGTTCTATCACGACTACCCCATCCTGAAGGCCGAAAGCGAGGAAGCCAGGGCCTTCCGGCTCGAGCTCAGCCGCATGGTGGCACGCGTTTTGGCCGACGCCATGGACCTGCTGGGCATAGAGATGCCGGACAGGATGTGATTGGTTAGGAGGATTTGAGGATTCGATGGTTGAGACCCCCGACGAGTCGGGGCAGGTTGCGCGCTTGCGCAGATGTTGAGACGCGGCTACGCCGCGATGTTGAGATAGAAAACAGCGTGGCGTCGTCGCGTCATTGC
>CAYNYN010000465.1:0-2056 GCA_964401445.1 uncultured Saprospiraceae bacterium
GCGGCTTCGCCGCGATGTTGAGATGCTCCATCGCAAGATCGAGGAATTCTTGTGCGAGCGCAACATACAAGGAACCGAAGAACCGGTTCCACCCGACGCTGTGGTCACTCCTCTCTCTTCACTCCTCACTCCTCTCCGTCACTCTGTCACTCCGTCTCTCCTTCTCTCAATCTCTCCTCTCAGAATCAGCCGTACACATGCGTGCCGCCTTCGCCTTCGATGACGACTTCGTTGTGGTCGGCCGCCTCGACGCGGCCCACGATGCGCGCCTCGATGCCAAAGGCGGCAGCCGCCTCGATGACGGCTTCGGCTTCGGAGGCAGGCAGGTACACTTCCATGCGGTGCCCCATGTTGAACACCTGGTACATCTCGCGCCAGTCGGCACCCGACTCCTGCTGGATGAGCCGGAAGACGGGCGGGGTGGGGAAGAGGTTGTCTTTCACCACGCGCTTGCCCTCGATGAACTTGATGACCTTTGTCTGGCCGCCGCCGGTGCAGTGGATGAGGCCGTGGATATGCTTGCGGTGCGTGTCGAACAGCTTTTTCAGTACGGGCAGGTAGGTGCGCGTGGGCGACAGCAGCAGTTTGCCGACAGGCAGCTCGATGCCGTCCGCGTCCACCAGGTCGGTCAGGTGGCGCGAGCCGATGTACACCACGTCGCGCGGGGTGGCGGGGTCGAAGCTCTCGGGGTAGCGCTCGGCGTAGTCGTGGTGCAGCACGTCGTGGCGGGCCGAGGTGAGGCCGTTGCTGCCGATGCCGCTGTTGTACGCCTCTTCGTAGGTGGCCTGCCCGAAGGAGGCCAGCCCCACGATTGCGTCGCCGGCCTGGATGTCGTTGACGATGAGCTGGTCGCGGCGCATGCGCGCAAAAGCCGTGTAGCCCACGTCGGCCGTGCGCACGATGTCGCCCACGTCGGCCGTCTCGCCGCCGGCCAGGTGGAGGTGGATGCCGTGGGCGGCCAGGCGCTCGCTCAGCTTGCGGGTGGCCTGGATGAGCGTGGCGATGACGTCGCCGCTGATGAGGTGCTTGTTGCGCCCGATGGTGGACGACACGACGATCTGGTCGGTGCAGCCCACGCAGGCCATGTCGTCGAGGTTCATGACGAGGGCATCCTGCGCGATGCCTTCCCAGACCGACAGGTCGCCCGTCTCGCGCCAGTACAGGTAGGCCAGGCTGGTCTTGGTGCCCGCAGTGTCGGCGTGCATGATGTTGCACCATGCGGCATCACCACCCACGATGTCGGGCAGTATTTTGCAAAATGCATTGGGGAAAAGGCCTTTGTCGAGCCCTTTGATGGCGGCATGTACTTCGTCTTTGGTGGCCGACACACCGCGGCGGTCGTAGCGAGCCTGATCGGACATGGGCGAAATTTTGCGCAAAGGTAAAGCATGGGCGCGGCCCCGAAGCGGCAAAAGAGACTTCAGGGGGTGCTGCAGTTTTGGGAGTGCCTTTTTAGTACCCGGTTTTTTTCTTATACAGAGTCGCACAGAGGCCCACAGAGGGCCACAGCGTCTGGTGAAATCGGGCAAATCGGTGAAACCGGCCGAATCGGGTTCTCGCGCAAAGACGCAAAGCCCGCAACGGCTCGCCACGTCATCCCAACACCGAGTGGTCCGTCAGGATTTATCGGAAAAACGAGTCTCAACCGTCTCATCCTCGGTTCTTCGATTCTTCGAATCCTCTCGACGTGATATCCATCCTCATTCACCGGAGCTATATAGCGCCGGTGATTCATGTTGAATGCCTTTTGTGAACAATCAGACTTGATCGGGTTTCCGGGTTCCTTCTGTCAAAACCGCAGCTTTCAGACGCAGAAAAACGCAGTGAAGACGCAGTTTTTTCCAAAATGCTTGCTGGCTCTATCTCAACATCGAGGCCCAAAGGGCCGAGTCTCAACATCGCCGCGTCAGCGGCGTATCAACATCGAGCGCAGCGAGTCTCAACTGTCGATTCTTCGAATCCTCGAATCTTCAAATCCTCTTGATGAGTTATTCATCTTCGTTCACCGGCGCTATAAACACACACAGGGATGGCCCGGAAGAGCCACCCCTGTGTG
>CAYNYN010000466.1:0-2050 GCA_964401445.1 uncultured Saprospiraceae bacterium
GGCGCGCTGTGTGTACGCTGTGAAGCTCTGTGTCAGGAAAACTGTGCGTGCATCTGCCGTTTTTCGGGGATGTCACGCGCAACCATTTTAAAAAATCGACAATAACGACATGATACTACCCATTTACGGCTACGGCCACCCCGTACTGAAAAAGGTGGCCAAACCCATCGGACCCGACTATCCCGAGCTGGAAAAGCTCATCGCCGACATGTGGGACACGATGTACAACGCCAGTGGCGTAGGCCTGGCCGCACCGCAGATCGGCAAGTCGATCCGCCTGTTCATCGTAGATACCAAACAGAGCTACGAGGAAGAGGAGGGCGACAAGGGCATCCGTCAGGTGTTCATCAATCCCGAGCGGATCGATGAGACGGGTGAGCCGTGGCTCTACGAAGAGGGCTGCCTCAGCATTCCCGACATCCGCGGCGACGTGGAGCGCCCAGAACGCATCCGCCTGCGCTGGCTCGACGAGCAGTTTCAGCCGCACGAGGCCGAGTTCGACGGACTCGAGGCGCGCGTCATCCAGCACGAGTACGACCACCTCGAGGGCGTGTTGTTCGTGGAAAAGCTGGCCAACCCGCTCAAGCGCAAGCTCATCAAGCGCAAGCTCGATCAGATACGCCGGGGTCGCATCCAGCCGTCCTACCGCATGGTTTTTGCCGAAAGGCGCTAACTTGAGCGGGTAGCTGATTTCCTTTCACCTTCATCTGCTGATGCATGGCACTTTTCGGCCTTCTGGGTTTTGGCAGGCATAGCGTCGTGCCCGAAGCGGGCAACCGCTTTGGTCGCTATGCCGATGCCTGGAAAAGCCCGGAGCAGATGGCGTGGTGGCGACAGGCCCAGAAAGCCTGGGAGGAGCAGCGCTACCTGGACAGCGTGGAGGCGCTGCTGCACTACCTGCTGGATCCCGCCCGGCAGAACGTGCAGTGGACACGTACGGGAACGCAGATCCACTTCACCCTGCTGCAAGGCAGCAAGGTGGTGCACGGCCAGGCCGACGACGAGCGCCTGCGCGCCGAGAGCAGGGTGGCGCATACGCGCCAGCGGCAGGTGGCCTGCCTGCGCCGGCTGCTCGAAGCCAATGCCGATCTGAATTTTTCGCGCTTCGCGCTCGACGGGCAGGAGCACATCAGCCTCGTCACTTCCAGCTTCCTGCTCGACGGCTCGCCCTGGAAGCTCTACCACGCACTGCGCGAGCTGGCCGTCAATGCCGACAAACAGGACGACCTGCTGCTCGACGAGTTCGACCAGCTGGAGCCGGTCGAGATGGAGCACGTCGAGCCGCTGAGTGCCGAGGAAAAGGCGGTCCGCTATGATTTCTTCGTGCAGGAAATACGCCGGACGTTCGCGCTGCTCGATTCGGGAGCGCTGCCGCCGGAGCAGTATCCTGCCGCCGCCTCCTATCTGCTGCTCGGACTGGTGTATCGGCTCGACTACCTGGTGAAGCCCGAAGGGTACACCATGGAGACGTTCGAGCGGCTGCATCGCGATTACTTCACCAACGACGGCCGCACGGTGCAGGCCAAGAACCGCCAGCTGCGACGCGAGCTGGAGGCCCTGCTCGAGCGGCCCCGAGAAGAGCTGTACGAGGAGCTGTACCTGGTGCCCGCCACTTTCGGCATCACCGAGGCGGCCACGCACGACCTGTTCGTCAACTTCATCGGTTCGGAGCTGCCCCACATGGAGTGGTACCTCGAACACGACCATCCCCGCTTCGCGCTGGCCATCCCCGACTACATCGCGGGCTACAGCCTGTTCAACCATGCGCTGCCACCGCCCGACCGCGATCTGCTGCATCTGTATTGGTGTGTGCGCGCACATCAGTATTTTGCAGCGCTGGGCCTGGAGTACGGTTTGGTGGACCGGGCGTCGGGCCGGCTCAACGGCGCGGCCATCCGGCGGGCGGTGCAGGCCATCTGCCGCAGGCACAGGGAACACTATCCCGAGCTGGAACCGCCCGTGCGCATGCTGCACACCAACGGACAGACGGCTTTTGCCCGCAGTTTCCTGCAAATGATGGCCCGCCTCGATCTGACGCCACGTGAGTGAG
>CAYNYN010000467.1:0-2045 GCA_964401445.1 uncultured Saprospiraceae bacterium
AAAATATGAGCAAGCAACAACTCAATTTGCGCTTTGGAGTACTGGTTCTGTTCGTGCTGGTGGCAGCCATGAGCCGGCTGTTGCCCTTCCCGCCCAATTTTTCGCCCGTAGGCAGCATGGCGCTCTTTGGCGCCGCCTATTTTGCGCGCAAGCAGTGGGCCTTCCTGGTGCCGCTGGCGGCCCTGTGGCTGAGCAGCCTGGTGCTCGACAACGTCTTCTACGCGCAGTTCTACGACGGCTTCGTGTGGTTCAGCAACGCATGGGTGTACATCGCCTTCGTGCTGCTGACGCTGTTCGGCATGTGGACCCTGCGCAAGGTGACCGCATTGCGCGTGCTGGGTGCCAGCGTGGGCGCGGCCGCGCTCTTCTTCCTCGTGTCCAACTTCGGCGTCTGGCTCACCAGCGGCATGTATCCGCCCACGTTCGAGGGGCTGATGACCTGCTACGCTGCGGCCATTCCGTTCTTCGGCAACACGCTGGCCGGCAACCTCGTCTTCTCGGCCGTGCTCTTCGGCTCGTTCGAGTGGGTGCTTTCGCAAAAACCCGAATGGCGCCTCGAGCAGGCCTGAATCCGACAACCCGAGTGCCGGATGCCGTCCGACCGCAATGAAAAACGAAAGAAGCCAAGCCCCCAGGCCGGCACCCTCGTGCCTGGCCTGGATTTTTATTGGGAAAACGGCAAGATGGTGCTCACGGCGCACTACCTGAAACGAAGGGGCTACTGCTGCGGCAACAAGTGTCGCCACTGCCCCTACGGGCACGTCAACGTGCCGCCGGAAAGGCGGTGACGACAGACGATGGACGATAGACGATGGACCATGGACGATAGATGTTACGTCGTCACAGCCTGTCCCGAGTATCGGGGCGTTACGTTGTCACGCCGTCACGTCATTACACCATCCCCTCTTTGCATTATCCACAAACAAAACCAATTCCATGACCACGCACATCCGACTGTGTTTCTTCCTGTTTGCAGCCCTTTTTGCCGGCTGCCAGAGCGGCACCACCGATCAGGGCGGCCAGCAGGCCGACGCCACCGCTGCCGCCGACACCCTGCGCTACCCGCAGGAAACGCACCTGCGCAACCTGCGCCAGCTCACCTTTGGCGGCGACAATGCCGAGGCGTACTTCAGCTTCGACGACAGCAAGCTCGTCTTCCAGGCCACCAACCCCGCATGGAACGCCCCCTGCGACCAGATTTTCGTGATGTCGGTGGCCGAGGGCGCCACCCGCGGCATGCCGCCCATGGTCAGCACCGGCAAGGGGCGCACCACCTGCGCCTTCTTCATGCCCGGCGACACGACCATCATCTACGCCTCGACCCACCTCGCTGCCGACACCTGCCCGGCAACGCCGCGCCTGGTCAATGGCAAGTACGTGTGGCCCGTATACGACAGCTACGACATCTTCGAGGCCGACCTGCAGGGCCGCATCGTCCGCCAGCTCACCGACGAGCCGGGCTACGATGCCGAGGCCACCGTTTCGCCCGACGGCAGCAAGATCGTCTTCACCTCGACGCGCTCGGGCGACCTCGAGCTGTGGACCATGAACATCGACGGCACGGGCCTGCATCAGGTGACCCACGACCTGGGCTACGACGGCGGCGCCTTCTTCTCGCCCGACGGCACCAAGCTGGTCTTCCGCGCCTCGCGTCCCAAGACCGAAGAGGAAGTGCGCACCTACAAGGAGCTGCTGGCCCAGGGCCTCGTGCAGCCCACCCACATGGAGCTGTTCGTCTGCAACGTGGACGGCAGCAACCTGCGGCAGATCACCCACCTGGGCGGTGCCAACTGGGCGCCCTACTTCCACCCCTCGGGTGAGCGCATCATCTTCTCGACCAATCACCACACCGGCTCGGGCCGCCGCTTCAACCTGTTCAGCATCAAGCTCGACGGCACGGGTCTCGAACAGATCACCTTCGACGAGGTGTTCGACTCGTTCCCCATGTTCTCGCGCGATGGCAAATACCTCGTCTTCGCCAGCAACCGCCACAACGGCGGCACGCACGACACCAACCTGTTCATCGCCGAGTGGGTCGAGTAATG
>CAYNYN010000468.1:0-2024 GCA_964401445.1 uncultured Saprospiraceae bacterium
CAATTACCTTCGCCCACAGAACCAAATCAAAGCGAATGAGGCCGAACAAAACCACGCGCATTGCGCTCATTGCCCATGACGGCAAAAAGCCGGAAATGGTAGCCTTCGTCCTGCAAAACAAGGAACTGCTTCAGGGTGCCTCACTGGTGGCTACGGGCACCACCGGCGGACATGTGGCCCAGGCCGGTTTCGAGGTAGAGCGCTTGCTGTCGGGGCCCAAGGGTGGCGATGCGCAGATCGCCGCGATGGTGGCCACGGGGCAGCTCGACATGGTCATATTTTTCCGCGATCCGCTCGACAAGCACCCGCACGAGCCCGACGTGCAGATGCTGATGCGGGTGTGCGACGTGTACAACATCCCGCTGGCCACCAATCCGGCTGCTGCCGAGCTGTTCTTGCGCGGGCTGAAGCACGGGTAGGCGCCCTACCACGTGATGGTCCAGGTATACCCGCCATTTTCGTCTTTGTCTTCCTTTCGCGATTCCGCTCCTTCCCGGCTGGCGGGCTTGAGTTCGTACTGGACGGTGGTGTGGACGGTAGCTGGCTTCTTCGGGTGGAAGTGGATGTGGATGGTCTTGTGGAAAAGCACGCGCACGGGGTTTTTCGGCACGTCGAAGCGCAACAGCTTGACGACCCGGATGGCTTCCTCGTCGCAACCGTGGCCCAGCCCTGCAATGATGCGGGCATCCACCACCTGTCCCTTCTGGTCGATGGTGTAGCGCACCGTGACGGTGCCCTCGACGCCGTGCTTGCGCGCCTCGTCGGGGTAGCGCAGGTGCTGGCTGATGAAGGCCTTGAGGGCCTTGGGGCCGCCCGGATAGCGCGGCTTCTTGATGAAATGCTTGTCTTTTCGTTCCTTTTTCATGCGCTTCTGGGTTGGTGATGAATAGCTTTTGGGCAAGGCTGATGCCAGGCTGAACCTTTTCACCCACGAATAGTGATTTTGCTCATCTCAAAAGGGGCTTTTTCTGTTTTCATTTGTAGCAGATGAAGCGAAAAAACATTCTCCAACCAAAATACATTGTCCTATGGAGACGATCGCCAAAAAGTCGGTGCATGAGCTGCACGAAGAACACCTCGCCTGGATGAACGAGCTGCAGTTTGCCGAGGACGAGCTGGGCATCTATCAGAAGCGCCTCGAAGATTTGGTGCGCGAGCGCGAGGATCGGGAAATGATGCCCGAGCTGGAACATTTTCAGAACCAGTTCGTGCGGCAGCAGGAAGTGATCAATGACCTGAAGCATCGCATGCGCCGCCATGAGCACCGCATCACCACCTTGCTACAGGCTGCGGAAAAGAAGGATCCGGACGAAGTTTTCGCGGCCGACCACGGGAAATTGCGCGAAGACATGGATCAGTTCCGCAGGCTGTTTCAGGAGCTGAAGATGGATTTCTACCGCTTCCTTGCGAAGTGGAAGGTTTGATAAAGCATCGAGGCCGGCAGCGGTATTTGCCGCCAGGCCAAAAAAACACCAGCATAGTCAGGGGGCGTTCGGGCATTGCTCGAACGCTTTTTTCATTTGCGCACGACTTCGGCATCGGTCAGGAAGTACATCAGGCGGTTGACGTCCGTGTCGTTGAGGTGCAATACGCCGCGCAGCGTGATGGCCTCGGTGGTGTAGGGCACGGGGCTTTTGGCCGTCACCTCCATGACCGTTTCGGGGCCGGCGCCGCCGCAGAAGAAGCACATGTTGTAGGGGTAGGCCGAAAAGACGAACTCTTTGTGGCTCTTGTAGCCCTCGACGGGGATGATGTAGCCGCGGATGGTGATGGTCTGGCCTTCGAGCGCCTTGATCTCGTCGCTGAAGACGGGCACGTCCACCTTGAAGCCCAGCAGCTCGTCGTACTTTTTCGTGTAGGTGATCTTGCCCAGCGTACGCCACAAATTGTCGGCGGGTGCGCCTGCCTGGGCATGGAGGCTGCTTGCGCAAAAGGCCAGAAGGAGCGTCAGCCAGGCCGTTTTTCCGAGAAGGCTTTTCATGGGCGAATGGGTTTTTTCATGCTCGAGGTTGATAGAAATGGAC
>CAYNYN010000469.1:0-2015 GCA_964401445.1 uncultured Saprospiraceae bacterium
CTCAACCCTCAACCATTTTTTTCAGGGGACTCAGTATGAAACCATTGCGTACCACACATACGGCTCGGCTGCTCCCTGCGGGCTGGCTGGCACTGTGGCTGCTCGCCCTGCTGCTCTATGCACCCACGCGCGATGCCGGCTTCTATGCCGACTTCCTGGGCTGGAAAAACCGGTTCGATGCCGGCACCTGGGCCGACGTGTGGCACTGCTTCGGCTACCCGGGCCACCATCAGGTTTTCCACACCTTCTTCTACGGCTTCTATCGGCTTGCGGGCCTGTACGGGCCTGCCTGGTACGCCTGGTTCACGGCGCTGCACGCCCTCGATGCCCTGCTCGTGGGCGCGGTGATGTGGCGGTTGGGGCGTGCCTTTGCCGGGCGTGCGCTGCCGTTCTGGCCGTCGGTGCTGGCGGCCCTGGCCTTTTTGCTCTGTCCATACCAGACCGAGGCCGTCGTGTGGCGGGCCTGCATGCACTACCTGCTCGTCACGGCCATGCTGCTGGGCGCGCTGTGGGCGCTGGTGGCATTTGCCGAAAGGCAAAAAACGAGCGCGCTCGTGCTCGGCCATCTCCTTTTCGCCGCGGCGCTCTTCACTCTCGAGCTGGCACTGGCTTTCCCCATCGTCACTTTCATTTTCCTGGCCGGCCTTTCGGCAAATGGCACCCTGCCGTGGCGGCGCTGGCTCGGACCGGTGGCCGGCGTGCAGGCGCTGATGGTGTGGGGCTGGCTGCTGCTCAACCGGCTGACGCTGGGGCAGTGGGTAGGCCACTACGGCGCCGAGGTGCACCTCCGGACCGACTGGCTGCTCATCTTCGGCAACCTGCTGCGCTACCTGGGCAAGTACCTGCTGTTCAGCCGCGACTGGTCGTGGTCGGCAAAGGAGGCATTGTGGCAGCTGTGGGCGCACCCCGGCTGGGTGTGGCCGGCGGTGGGCGTGGGCCTGCTGCTGACGCTCGTCTTTTTCGTGCGCTTTCGCAAAATGTGTCCCGAGTGGCGGCTGGCCGGCCTGTCGCTGCTGGCCTTCTTCGCGGCACTGGCGCCCGTGAGCAACCTCTACCACGCCTGGATGCTGCACGTCGAAAACGACCGCTACGGCTACCTCGCCTCCGCCTTTTTCGCCATGGCCCTCATGAGCTTTGCCGCCCCCCTGCGGCTGCGCCTCGGCCAGGCAATAGCCGCCACCTGGGTGGGCGTTGCCCTGTGGCTGCTCGTGCCGCTGACCCAGTGGTGGCAGCAGGCCCAGACCGTCTATGGCGGGCTGGTGCACGACTTCCGCTGGCACGACGAGCCCCACGTCTTCGTGCTGGCCTGCCCCGACAACTACAAGGGCATCTTCGTCTTCAAAGACTATTCGAAGAAAAACATCATGGTGCAGGCGGCCGTGGAGACGCTCACGGGGCGCAAGGTGCTCGGGCAGGTGCATCAGGTGGCCATGTTCAACATGAATGCGCCCGACGAAGGGGTGGAGGTGCAGGCCGCCGGCCCCGACACCCTGACCGTCACGCTGCGCCAGTGGGGCAACTGGTGGTGGCGCAACGGCATCGGGGCGTCCAACTACGAAAACGAGTGGTACCGCTTTCGCAAAAAGGGACGCAGCTACGTGCTGGTGTGGAAAAAGCGACCCGAGCGGGCCGTGTTCATCTACTCCGACGGGGCGAAGTGGCGTACCTTTGCGTGGCCGAGCGACACCCAACCTCATGAGTGACCCGAAAGACACATCCCCGCAGCTGACCGCCCTCGTAGCGCGCAACTTCGAGCTGGAGCTCGACGAGCCGTTTGCCGAGGCGCAGCTCCTCGAAGTGCTGGCCGACCGCATCGCCTGGCTGGTCGAGCACAATCCCGAATACCTGTTCAGCCTGTTGTACCGCAACGACGTCGAAGAGCGCAAGATCGAAGAGGCCCTCTCGCCGGCCAATCCCGAACCCGCCAACATCGCCCTGGCACGCCTCGTGCTCGAACGCCAGAAACAGCGCCTCGACACGCGCAAGCGCTACTCCTCACCGCCCCTCGAAGACGA
>CAYNYN010000470.1:0-2004 GCA_964401445.1 uncultured Saprospiraceae bacterium
TCCATCGCCCCATCGACTATCGTCCATCGTCAGGATTTTTTTCTCGCATTATGAAAATGATTAATATTTGGCACGCTTATTGCCTTTGGTTGTAATGTGTAAGTCAATCATTGCAAGATTCGTTTTTCACGGGCCCGCGAGCGATCGCGGGTTTTTTTGTGCCCGTCGGTACGCCCCGCCATATGCCCTCCTCACTCCTCACTCCTCACTCTTCACTCTTCGCTCCCTTTGCCCGTCGCGTCCTTCTCATCCTCGTACACGAATTTGTAGCCCACGCCGCGCACCGATTGGAAGTAGCGCGGGTTGCGCGGGTCTTCCTCGAAGTATTTCCGGAAGGAAAGGATGAAGTTGTCGATGGTGCGGGTGGAGGGGAAGACGTCGTAGCCCCAGACCGTTTGCAGGATCTGCTGCCGCGACACCACCTCGTTTCGGCGGTCGATCAGCAGCTTGAGCAGCATGGCCTCCTTCTTGGTCAGAGTGAACTTGCCGGGGTTGCCAACGGCTTCGTAGGTGTTGAAGTTGACGTAGTTTTTGCCGAAGGAAAACTCGTCGAGGCTCAGCTCGGGGGCACGCGTGGCACGGCGCAGCAGGTTTTGTACGCGCAGCAGGAGTTCTTCGAGGTGGAAGGGCTTGGTGAGGTAGTCGTCGGCGCCGCGGCGCAGCCCCGCCACGCGGTCGGTGGGGGCATTGCGGGCGGTGAGCATCAGGATGGGCACTTCTGTGTTGGTAAGGCGGATCTGCTCGCATACCTGCAGGCCGTCCAGCTCGGGCAGCATGATGTCGAGGATGATCAGGTCGAAATGCTGGCCCTGGAAAAGCTCGATGGCCTGCCGGCCGTCGGTGGCCGTGACGACTTCATAGCCTTCTTCTTCGAGGTTGAACCTGACGAGGTCGCGAATGCTCTCTTCGTCTTCCACCAGCAAGATTCTCATAATCCACTCATTTTGCATGTGTTTTCGTAGGGGGAGGCACGGGCAATTTAATGATAAACCGAGCACCGTGGGGTTTGTTGTCCACCACCTCGATGGTACCGCCATGGGCTGTCACGATCTGTCGGACGATGTAGAGCCCCAGTCCCGTCCCTTTGCTGGCACGCGTTTCTTCGTTGCCCGGGCGGTAGAATTTTTCGAAGATCCTGGATTTTTCCTCATCGGGCACGCCGGGGCCCTCGTCGCGCACCTCGATGACGAGCTGTTTGCCTGCCGGGTCGGTTTGGATGGAGAGCTCGACGGGGGAGGGGGCGGGCGCGTATTTGAGCGCGTTTTCGAGGAGGTTGCGCAGCACGATCTCCATGGCATCGCAGTCGGCCTGGAGGACGGGCAGTGCTTCGGGCGTGTGCAGGACGAGCATGCGATCGGGGTGGCGCTGTTGGAGCTCGTCGACGAGGCGGGCTGCGCTGCCGGCCACGTCGCAGGGCTCGAGCACGGGCTGCCAGGAGGTGTCGAGGCGCGCCGACAGCAGCAGGTTGTTCACCAGGTCGTTGAGGCGGTCGGTCTCGGCCAGGGCGCGCTCGATGAGGGGGTGTTGCCGCTCGGGCGGCAGGGGGCGGCGCTCCAGCGTCTCGAGCACGAGCCGGATGCTGGCCAGGGGCGACTTGAGTTCGTGGGTGATGCTCAGCAGGAAGTTGCGCTGCTGGCGGGCGGCGCGCAGGATGTCGTTGTAGCCGCGGTTGATCATCCAGATGCCGATGAGCAGCGTGATCATGAAGAAAAGCCCCTCACTGAAGATCATGACCTCCTGATGGCGGTACTGGCGTTCCAGCTCGAGATACGGCTCTGATTGCAGGAATTCCTCGTCGGTGTGCACCAGGCCTTCGGCCACCATGCCGATCTTCAACAGCTCGGCCTTGGCCAGGAAGGCATCGCGGTTCTTGACGAACAGGAGCACCGACCACCAGCCCAGCGCCAGCAGCAGGTAGGCCGTGACGATCCATTGCAACAGGCGTACTCGTTTTTGCGACAGGCGCTTCAAGGCACAGTGAGTTTTTTGGCGAAAGCCGATTTA
>CAYNYN010000471.1:0-1992 GCA_964401445.1 uncultured Saprospiraceae bacterium
GAATTTCGCTTATCTTGCAGGACTCTGGATGACATTCCATCAATTGAGCTTCAGTGCCTTTGCAATTGCCTTCGTTGCCAATTTTCTTTTCTGGTTTTCGTTTCACGTCAAGTACAAGCGCTATTGGACCCTTTGTGGCAACGAAGCTCTGAAAGTGATGTACTACTTCTTTTTCCTCTTTCCCAAAAAGCCGCACGACTTGCATCCGGAACAAAGCCCAGATCCATGAAACAGCCGCGTATTCTCTTTATCGATACGGAAACGGGAGGCACCAACCCTCAAAAACACGACTTGCTGTCAGTAGGACTGGCCGTTTGGGAAAACGGGAACATCATCGCCCGAAAGGAAATCCCGGTGCAGGGGCGCCCGGAGCGCTGTACCGAGGAAGCCCTGGCCATCAACAGGATCGACTTGGAAGCGCACAACCGCAAGGCTCTTTCGCGCAAGGAAGCGCTCTCGGAAATCATCCGCTTCATCGAGCAACACTTCGAGGAGCGGCCCGTGACGGTTGCAGGTCATAACGTGGCCTTCGATCTGAACTTTTTACGGGCCTTGTTCGAAGAGTTCGGCGAGGATATGAGCCACTACCTCGCCCACCGCACCATCGATACGGCCTCTATCCTGCAACTGCTTGCCCTTCTGGAAGGCTCGGCTTCCAACCTCCAGGAGGTCGCCTCCTCATCCCGGGCTTTTGCAATCTATCACATCGACATTCCGGCAAAGGAGCGGCATACTGCCCTTGGCGACGCGATGGCCACCGCCCGCCTGTTTTCCAAGATTCTGGAGAAACTGAAGGAGCGGCACCAACCGGATCCCGCACCTGCAGCGAGTTCCCATGCCTGAAGACGAGGCGCTTTTGTGCCCCGTTCTCCTGCCTCAATGAAAGCTGCGCGGCGCCACGGCCACCGCGATATGCGAGTCGGCCGTGCCGTAGTAGAGAAACCACTGGCCCTTGTACAGCGAGAGCGCTTCCACGAACACCACGTTGCCCACCTGGCCGGTGCGCTCGTAGTCGGCCTCGGGGCGCAGGAAGTAGTGCGTCAGGCGGTCGCGCAGGACGAGCGGATTGCCTTCGTCCAGCAGCGCCTGCCCCGCCGTATAGGTGCCGGGCGGCAGGTCGGGATCGCCGCCCTCGTCGAGGTTGCGGCTGTTGTACAGCAGCACGATGCCGCGCGGCGTCCACAGGGCCGGCGGCCCCGGCTCCACGAGCTGGCAGTCGAACATACCCGGGCGGGGACGCAGCACGGGCACCAGCGCGCCCTGCGCGTCGGTGACGGGCTGCCAGCGGATGCCGTCGTCGGACGTGGCGGCGAAGATGTCGGTATCGCCCCAGTACATCCAGAACCGGCCATCGATGCGGGTGGCCACGATGCGGCTGCCCTCGCGCCGCCCCACCACGGCGCCCGACTTCGACCACAGGTCGCGCCAGCGGCCCTCGCCAAAAGCCAGGCCGTGCTTGTGCCAGTGGCGCAGGTCGGTGCTGGTGGCCACGCACAGGCGCGCCGTCCGACCATCGTAGGCCGTATAGGTCAGCAGGTAGCGGCCGTCGGGCAGCTCGATGAGGCGCGGATCCTCGATGCCGCCCTCCCACTCGTATGCCTTCATCGCGTCATTGTCGGGATACAGCACCGGCTCGGGCAGCCGCTCGAAGTGCAGCCCATCGACGCTCCAGGCCAGCCCGATGCGCGAGGTGCCGTTGTAGCGCCCCACCTCGTCTTCGGCGCGGTAGAGCAGGAAGAGCGTGTCGTGGCGCACCACGCTGGCCGGGTTGAAGACGTCTTTCGCTTCCCAGGCCACTTCTTCGCCCCGCACGGGACAGCGGAAACGCGTCTCGGCGCGCGGCGACAGCACGGGATTGACGGAATCGACCTTGGTGAACGGTCCCACGGCCCAGACGGGCAGCGACGGCGCAGCAGCCTCGGCCGGGCGTTGTTTGCCGGAAGGCGCAGACTGGCTGCAGCCCACAAGGGCCGCCAGCCCCGCCAGCAGCAT
>CAYNYN010000472.1:0-1957 GCA_964401445.1 uncultured Saprospiraceae bacterium
ACTTCGACAGGGGTTCATTACCTGAAAAAGGCCGTTGGTGGGGCCAACAAGGGGGGCTCGTGGGCTAATGCGCCCCGCGACGCGGGAAAAGCATTTCATTTACAACGCTACCCGTATGGGCGGCCCCCTGAAGAAAACGCCAAAACCCCTTGCCGCATGATGCAAAAGCAGCACCTGACCTACTGGCTCGTCTTCTTGCTGGGCATCGGCCTGGGTGCTGCCCTCTCGGCAGGCTTCGCCGATGCGACCTGCCCTGCGGAAAGGAAGGCAGGTGGTTTTTCGATTTCCGTAGCTGGAACGGCGCCTGCCTCGGTGCATCCGATGTCTGCCCCGGCTCGAGTGGAACCCCTTACCGCCGATTTGCAAACCTCGTGGACGGCATCGGGTGCCGCCGCTGCACCGCTCAGGTACGATCACGAGCTGCTGCTTTTCGTTCCTGAGCAGTGATTCGGTGCCTCCCTGCCGCGTGTCGGGTGCGGCTTCAGAGCTTGTCGTCTACCGGCTGGATGTCGGCCTCGTCGTAGGTGCCGAACCAGCGGTGGAGGCGGGCGCGTGCTTGTTGACGCACCTCGTCGTTGACGTAGCAGGCGATGGTGGTCAGGCCGAAGGCCAGCACGCCCAGGTCGTCGGTATAGCCGAGTATGGGCGTCAGGTCGGGCAGCATGTCGATGGGAGAGATGAAGTAGCCCAGCGCGCCCAGGATGATGCTCTTGGCCCAGGTGGGCGTCTCCTTGCGCTTGTAGGCGTAGTACAGCAGCAGCACCGCATACACGACGCGGATGCCGGCCTGTCGGGCCACCCGCGCCAGCTTCTGATGAAGGCGCTCGGGCGTGAATGCCTTTTCGTACGGTTTCAGCGATTCGGGTTTCATGAGCAGGTATTTCGTGCAGATACGCTACGGACAGGCAACGCCTCGTCGTGCGTATTGTTGTGACGGCCGTTTGCGGGGGCGCGTCACCCTTCTGCTTTCGCAAAATGGCTGCCGAGGCCCGCTCAGTCGGGCAGGGCCAGCCAGCGCCCCTCGCGGTCGAACTCCTCTTCGGCGCGCCGGATGTTGGTCAGGTGCTGGGCCAGCTGGTTGGCCTCGAACGGGTATCGGGCCCACAGCCAGGCCTCGTCGAAGGTCTTGTGGCCGGCCACGTGCTCCCACAAGGCGTCGAGGTACTCCCACGACTCGCGCAGACGCGCCTCCATGTCGCTTTTGCGAAAAGCCGGATGGCCGTGGCCCGGCACCAGCACGCTCACCGGCTCCACCTTGATGACCAGCTCCATCTTTTTGAGCGCGTCTTCGTAGAGCGCGTAGTTGTAGTCGATGAAGGGAAACTCCACGTCCGACAGGTAATCGCCCACGATGAGGGTGTGCTGCGACTCGGCCAGCACCATCATGCCGTCCTCGTTGTGGCCGGGCGTGAGCCAGCAGCGCAGCGAGAGCGCGTCGTCGAGCACCAGGTGCTGGGCATCGCGATCGACGACCACGTCCACCTCGGGCCACACCACGGGCCAGGGCCGCTGCACGTAGTTGTCGGCATCCCACTGGCGTACCTGCTTGAGGATGCGCTGGCGATGCGGGTTTTTGGCGAAAGCCTCGGTGGCAATCACCCGGGCCTCGGGGAAGGCGCCATGGCCCAGGATGTGGTCGTAGTCGCTGTGCGTGTACAACAGGTACCAGTCCTTGCCCTGGCCGATGCGCTCCACGTAGCGACGAATGGCCAGCACCTCGTCGGGCAGCCAGTTGGGGTCGATGATGACCACGTGGCGGGCGCTGTGCAGCACCGTGGCCGTGGTCAGGAAGATGGCGCTCTGAAAGACGGTCACGCCGTCGGACTGGAAGAGGGTACGCATGGAAGTGAATTGTACGGCCCAAGATACGAATCGCGCGCTCCATCCTGCCTGCGCGGGCGCGTACCTTCGCCCCATGAAGCGCGAGTTCGTCATCAGTGTGGCGCTGACCATCGCG
>CAYNYN010000473.1:0-1953 GCA_964401445.1 uncultured Saprospiraceae bacterium
CGTGACGCGTGACGACGTTCCTCTATTGCCAATCGTCCATTGTCTATCGTCCATTGTCCATCGTCCATCAAAAATCCTTCATCAGCCTTCTGGCCCTACGGCCCATCTTGTCCTGCATCACGGTGCCGTCGAGATAGTTGGTGCCTTCGATTTCGGTGGGGCTGTTGCGGTACAGCTCCACTTCCCATCGCGGGTTGTTGATTTCGCCGCGCGCCGTGCTGTGCAACAATCTGAAGTCGCCTCCGGCGAGCGAAGGGTTGTAAAACAAAAATTTGACGTTGGTCTGGCCCGTGCGGGGCAGGTAGTTGTAGCTCCAGATTTCGTAGGGCGGGGCGTCGGGGTCGTCCTCGACGGTGACGATGTCGTCGGGGGCCCCGTATTTGATGAAGACGTAGCCGCGGTCGGTCTCGAAGCCATAGCCGAAGCCCGAGCGGAACTTGCGATCCACGGCGCGGGCCACTTCCATGAAGGCCTCGTACGCCAGGCGCGGGTTGTTGGGGTTGCGGTTGGCCCAGTAGTGGAACAGGAAGAGGCGCTGGGCGTCGAGGTTGCCCTCGCGCAGGATGGTGTTGAGCAGCTCGCCCTCGTGGTCGTTGACGAGGGGGGCGATGGCCTTGAGGCTGTAGCGCAGCGCGGCCGAGTCGAGTGCGGCCACGAACTCGTCGTCCAGCGGCATGGTGGCCAGCGTGTCGCGGCTGACGTCGAGGTAGGGGTTGGCGCGCCGGAACACCACGCTTTTTTGCGAAAGCAATTCCTTGTCGGCACTGCGCACCTCCACCTCCAGGCGGTATTTGCCGGAAGGCAGCTTGCCGATGTCGGCCTGCATGAGCACGGGCACCACCGGCGCCGGCTCCTTTTTCTTGTGTCCGATCATGACGGCTTTGGCCGTGCCGTCGGGCAGCAGCTCCAGCACGCGCCAGGTGAGCACGAAGGGCCCGTCGAGGACGCGGTCGCTGTGGTAGATCTCGTTGTAGAAGATCAGGCGGCTGGTGTTTTTGGGGTAGAAATCGAAGGGCAGAGGCTCCATGAAGAAGCCGTTTTTCACGAAAGGACCTGCCTGTGTGGCGGGATGGAAGGCCTGCAGCAGCTGCACGTCCGACTGGCTGATGCGGCTTTCGCCAAAATGGCAGGCCAGCGGACCCGACCAGGTGGCGCGGTTGGCGGGGTCGGCCGCGTCGGTCACCTGCACGTCGAGCACGTAGTCGCCCTCGCCGATGGCGAAGCGCCACTGCTGGATGAAGTGCACGGGCCGTGTGCTGACGGGGCTCTTCAGCTCCACCTTCTCGGCCAGCACGTAGCGGTCGCCCTGCCGCAGCAGGATCTGGACGAGCGCCCGCGCCTGCAGGCTGTCGGTGCCGACGGTGTCGAAGGTGATGGTGCTGCCCACGATGTGCAGGTTGAGCTCGAGGATGCCGCCGCCCTCGGGATGCCGGAACAGCGCCGGCTGGATGGAGGCGTCGAGCGCAAACGCGGCCAGCGGGGCCAGCCACAGCAATATCAGGCCATACAATCGGTTCATCAGCGGGCTTTTCTGAAAGACGTTGAGGGTTGAGCGTTGAGGGTTGAGTTTCTTTAGATTAAAGTTTAGTGTTTAAAGTTGATTTACAGTGCTGTAAAAATAAAGTTTGCGTGTCCATTGTTCATTGTCTATCGTCCATCGTCCATCGTCAGAACGACCTGCAGCTGCAAGGCAAGATGCGGTTTTTCCGCACGGCATGCCAGCCGGCGCCTCACCGCATGTTGTCGCACAATGGACGCTTACCACCTTTCGGGGTACCACTCGGGATGCAGGAAGGGGATGCAGGCCATGACGACGGGCTGCACGTAGAGCGCGGTGCGCGTGATGGCGCCGTGGGTGAGCAGGCCGATGGCGCCGCCCTTGTGTTTGCTGTGGCTTTCGCCAAAAAGGGCATCCATGACGTGGCCCAGCTCGCTCCCTCGCTGCAGGGCCTC
>CAYNYN010000474.1:0-1939 GCA_964401445.1 uncultured Saprospiraceae bacterium
TGTGGCTGTACCGGCAGGGCTACCGGCGGTTCCTCTTTTTCGTGCACAGCACCCAGATCATCCGCAAGACGGAGGCCAATTTTCTCGATCCGGCTTCCGCCAAATACCTCTTCCGCACACCCCTGCGCATCGACGGGCGCGAGGTGCGCCTGCTGTCGGTGCGCACCTTCGACGAGGCCGATCCCGACCACATCAACCTGCACTTCACCACCATCCAGCAGTTGCACCTCGACCTGGCGGAGGCGCGCGAGCACGCCCTCACGCTGGAGACGCTGCAGCAGGAGCCGCTCGTGCTCATCGCCGACGAGGCGCACCACCTCAGCTCGGGCACGCGCCGCGCCGACCTGAGCCGCAGTTGGGAAGAGACGGTGCTGCGGCTGCACCGCGCCCACCCGGACAACGTGCTGCTCGAGTTCACCGCCACGCTCGACCTGGACCGCCCCGACATCCGCCACAAGTACGCCGACCGCATCTTGTTCCAGTACGACCTGCGGCGTTTCCGCCACGACGGCTACTCGAAAGAGATCCGGCTCGTCCGCTCGCACTACGACGAGCGCGACCGCATCCTGCAGGCGCTGGTGCTCCACCTCTACCGGCAGGAGCTGGCCGCCCACCACGGGCTCAGCCTCAAGCCCGTCATCCTGTTCAAGGCGCGCCGCACCATCAAGGAGTCGGAAGCCAACAAGGCGCGCTTCCACGCCCTCATCGACGCCCTCGACGCCACCCACGTCCTGCACATCCGCCGCACGGCGCAGGTGCCGCTGGTGCAGCAGGCCTTCGCCTTCTTCGACCGCATCGGGCTCGACGCGGCAGCCGTGGCGCGCCGCCTGCGCTTCTGCTTCAAGCCCGAAAACTGCCTCAGCGCCAACAACGAGGCCGAGGCCGAACGCAACCAGATGCTGCTCAACACGCTCGAAGACGCGGACAACCCCATCCGCGCCGTCTTTGCCGTGCAGAAGCTCAACGAAGGCTGGGACGTGCTCAACCTCTTCGACATCGTGCGCCTCTACGACGGCCACGACGGCAGCCCCCGCCGCCCCGGCAAGACGACCCTCTCCGAAGCCCAGCTCATCGGCAGGGGCGCCCGCTACTGGCCCTTCCGCCTGCAGCCCGACGACGACCCCTGGCGCCGCAAGTTCGACGACCGCCCCGACGACGAGCGGCGCATCCTCGAGACGCTCTGCTACCACACGCGCGAAGACAACCAATACATCGCCGAGCTGCGGCAGGCCCTCACCGACAGCGGCCTCTGGGAAGAAAATCCGCCTCGGACGCGGGCGGCAGGTGGGAAGCGCAGGAGCACAGACAGATCAACCGAGAGGCCGGTTTTTCCGCTTCCGCAAAAAACGGAGTACGTGCTGCCCTCGGGCGCCGGCAGTGCCACCCTGGCGCTCGAAGAGACCCAGGACGGGCCGGCAGTGACTAACCTGATAAAAAGAGAAGTGAAAATCGGCGAGATGCCGCTGCACGTGGTGCGCCACGTGCTGGCCACCTCGCCCGCCTTCCGTTTCGACCGGCTGCGGCGGCACTTTCCAGAGCTGCGCGCCACCAGCGCGTTCATCCGCTCGGAGCGCTACCTCGGCGCCCAGCCCATCGTGTTCGTCGGCACGGCCGAGCGGCTCGCCAACCTCAGCGCCACCGACTACCTCGAGGCGCTGCGCCGCTGGCTGCCCCAGGCCGAAGCGGCGCTCGAAGCCGCCATGCCCCGGCAGGAAATGGAACGCTGACGTTTACGAGCCTTCCGAAGGCTCGTAAACGTGGGATTTCTTTCCTTTCAGGTTGAATCGGGGAAACCGGTGAAACCGGCGAAATCGGTTCTTCCTTTTCAAAAAAACCGCAGCCCTGCGGGCGCAGTACCTCACGCAAAGCCGCACTGCCTGCCCCGAGAATCGGGGCCGGAACGCGCCGCAACGTTTTTTCGCATCTCAACATCGCTGCG
>CAYNYN010000475.1:0-1868 GCA_964401445.1 uncultured Saprospiraceae bacterium
CGCCGTTAGGGCAATCAAAAAGCCGTCAGCAGGACTGGTATCCCGCTGACGGCTCGTTCATCGTGCGCTGGCAACCTCACGCCCTCACACGTCGATCGACTCGGGCAGGCGCACGGGCACCACCCAGCCGAACTTGTCTTCGCGCAGGCCGGCGCGCAGGTCATCGATGTAGCTCTTGGCAAACGGGCTGATCTTGCGTTCCTCAACGGGCGGCAGGATCATCTCCTTGCCTTCGTAGGCGATCTTCCACACGTGGGCCACCACCGCGGCCGTGCCCGTGCCGAACACCTCCTGCAGCTTGCCTGCATCGTGGGCTTCCACCACCTCGTCGATCGAGATGCGGCGCTCCTCTACCTCGTACCCCTCATCGCGCAGGATGCGGATGATGCTGTCGCGCGTGATGCCGCGCAGGATGGTGCCTTCCTGCTCCGGGTCGGGGGTGATCACCTTGCCGTCGATGACGAAGAAGATATTCATCGTGCCCACCTCCTGGATGTACTTGAACTCCCTGGCGTCGAGCCAGAGCACCTGGTCGTAGCCCTTCTCGTTGGCCAGGCGCGCCGGCAGCATGGCCGCAGCGTAGTTGCCGGCAGCTTTGGCCTCACCCGTACCGCCGCGCGCCGCACGGATGTAGTGCGTCTCGGCCAGCAGGCTCACCGGCTTGGGATAGTAGGGCCCCACCGGGCAGGTGAAGATGACGAAACGGTAGGTATCGGAGGGGCGCACACCCACGTAGGGATCGGTGGCATACATGAACGGACGGATGTACAGGGCACTGCCCTTTTTGGGCGGGATCCAGTCGGCATCGATGCCGACGAGCATGTGCAGCGCCTCGACGAACAGGTCTTCCGGGAACTCGGGCATGGCCAGTCGACGGGCCGAAAAGTTGAGCCGTCGGGCGTGCATCTCCGGGCGGAACAGCATCGGCCGACCGTCGTGGCTCTTCGAAGCCTTCATGCCCTCGAACACGGCCTGGCCGTAGTGGAGCGCCATGGTGGCCGGGTGCGTCGCAAACTCCGACAACGGCTCGATGCGGAAATCCTGCCATTGCCCGTCGCGATACTCGGCGACGAACATGTGATCGCTAAAGTATTTGCCGAAAGGCAAGTTGTCGAAATCGACCTGCGACAGGCGCGAAGCCGTCGTGCGCGTAACGCTTACCTGATACTTCATCACAAACAGGTTTTGGTTGGTTAAATTTGGTCAGAGCGCCCCGATGGGGAAGGGCCTCCGTGCAGGTGGCGCAGAGGCTGCCCATGGGCGTATCTTGCCCCTTGCGCCGTGGATGCTGGTCTGCCCGAAATGTGGAAGAACTTGTCGAAGGTCTCGACCCTGCTCAGGGCTTTGCAAATGTAGCTTTTTTTACCAAAAATTCTAATTTACAGACATTTAGACTGACAAAACAAAATAAAGTTTTTCGAAAAAATGAATGAAGAAAACAAAATATCAGACCTTCCGCCCTTCGACCTGAAGATTTTTTCAATCCCGGAAGGCATGCCCGAACCGGTGGCCGGAGCGGGGGCGAAAGGCGTGTTGGTGGTGGTGCACAGCGCCGAGTGGGATCATGCGACAAACCAGGAGCTGATTACGAAAATTCTCCGCGCCGTGCACCTCGATCCGGAAAAAGACGTGTACGTCGTCGGGCTGCGGACAGGCGAGCGCCTGTCGTTGCAGGCGTGGCGCCAGCAAGGCACGCTGCATCGGGTGCTCGCTTTCGGCTGCCGCCCGGCGGAAATCGGCCTGCAAATCGAAGCGCCCCTCTATCGGCCCGTGGAGCTGAACGGCACCCACTACCTCTTTGCCGCCCCCCTCGCCGAGCTGAGCCGGGATGTGAACCACAAGAAGGCCCTCTGGACGGCCATGAGGCA
>CAYNYN010000476.1:0-1802 GCA_964401445.1 uncultured Saprospiraceae bacterium
CTCAACCATTTTTTTCAGTGGACCCTTACTTTCGCCTTTCGGCAAATCACACCCGCAAAAGACGCGCATCATGACGAGGACCTGGTGGAAAGAAGCGGTGATTTATCAGATCTACCCGCGCAGCTTCATGGACAGCAACGGCGACGGCATCGGCGACCTGCCCGGCATCATCAGCCGGCTGGACTATCTGGCGTTCCTCGGCGTGGATGTGCTGTGGCTCAGCCCCATCTTTCAGTCGCCCAACGACGACAACGGATACGACATTTCCGACTATCGGGACATCATGACCGAGTTCGGCACCATGGCCGACTTCGAGCGGCTTTTGGCGGAAGCCCACCAGCGCGGCCTCAAGGTGCTGCTCGACATCGTGGTGAACCACTCGTCCGACGAGCATCCCTGGTTCCGGCAGAGCCGCAGCAGCAAGGACAACCCCCTGCGCGACTACTACTTCTGGCAGCCGGCCCCGCCCAACAACTGGAAGTCGTTCTTCGGCGGCAGCGCCTGGCAGCACGACCCCGCCACCGGCGAGTACTACCTGCACCTCTTTTCGCGCAAGCAGCCCGACCTCAACTGGGAAAACCCGAAGCTGCGTGAGGAGATCTATAGCATGATGCGCTTCTGGCTCGACAAGGGCGTGGACGGCTTCCGCCTCGACGTCATCCCCCTCATCTCCAAGCGCACCGACTGGCCCGACGGCTACGAGGACGACTTCCTGCGCACGGTGTACGAGATCTACGCCAACGGGCCCCGCGTGCACGAATACCTGCAGGAGATGCACCGCGAGGTGTTCAGCCGCTACGACGCCATGGCGCTGGGCGAAGGCATCGGCGTGACGCCCGACAACTGCCTCGACTACATCGGCGAAGATCGCCGCGAGCTGCACGTGCTCTACCACTTCGACCACATGTTCCTCAACTTCGGGCCGGAGGGGCGCTTCGATCCCGTACCCTGGAAGCTGACCGACTTCAAGGCCGTGTTCCGGCGCTGGGACGAGGCCATCGGCGAGCGGGGCTGGATCAACATCGTGCTCGACAACCACGACTTCCCGCGCATGGTGTCGCGCTTCGGCGACGACGGCCGCTGGCGCGAGGCTTCCGCCAAACTGCTGGCCACCCTCCTGCTCACCATGCGCGGCACCCCCTGCATCTATCAGGGCAGCGAGCTGGGCATGACCAACGCCCGATGGCACCACCTCGACGAGCTGCGCGACATCGAGGCGCGCAACGCCTGGCAGGAATGGCAGCACCGCGGCCGCAACGACGTGCAGGCCTTCCTCGAAGCAGCCGCCATCAACGGCCGCGACAACGCCCGCACCCCCATGCAGTGGACCGACGAGCCCCATGCCGGCTTCACCACGGGCACGCCCTGGATCAAAGTCAACGAAAACTACCGCGAGGTGAACGCCCGCAAGGCCATGGCCGATGCCGACTCGGTGTTTCACTACTACCGCCACCTCATGGCGCTGCGCAAGGCCCACCCCACGCTCATCTACGGCCGCTACACGCCCCTGCGCGAAGACGACGAGCAACTCTTCGCCTACGAGCGCCACGACGCCGATGGCCGCTACCTCGTGCTGCTCAACTTCGGCGAAGCGCCATACCCGGTCGAAGACCTGGTGCCTGCCGACCACCGCTGGCTCATCGGCAACTACGCCATGCCCACCACCGCCGACGAGCCGCTGCGCCCCTGGGAAGCTCGCGTGCTGGAGCTGGATCGGTGATGCTGCGTGAGGAATCGAGGAAGCGATGGTTGAGACTCGCTGCGCTCGATGTTGATACGCCGCCAAAGGCGGCGATGTTGAG
>CAYNYN010000477.1:0-1796 GCA_964401445.1 uncultured Saprospiraceae bacterium
GCTCGGTGTTGATAGGCCGCTGTCGCGGCCTTGTTGAGACGCTGCTGCGCAGCGATGTTGAGATGCACACTTCGCGAATGATGGCAATAGCGCGACGGACCGTAGCATCGTTGCGTCTTTGCGTGAGACAAAGCGTCTGAAACGCTGCGGTTTTGATAAAAGACAACTCGAGTAACCGATTTGCCCGATTCCACCGATTTACCCGATTTGACCAAACTCGGTGGCCCTCTGCGTGTACTCTGTGAAACTCTGTGGTAGGAAAAACTGCGTCATGCTGCGTCTGAAACGCTGCGGTTTTTGAACGATACGGGAATATTTTCTCCCAACCATTTCGTAACGAGCATATCAGTAGACTCAACTCAACGATGAAAAACACACTGCCATACCTGTTCTTCCTGCTCATGGGGGCACTCCCCGCCCCCGTCCATGGACAATCCGATACCGGGAAAGTCACCCTCGAGGTGGTGCTGACCCAGTGCCCCGCCACGCCCGATTCGGTATGGATCTTTGCCTTCGACGGGCTGCAGTTCACCCCCGCACGGGCTGCCGCCCCCGGCGCCGACGGCGTCTATCGGTTCGCGCTGCCTGCCGGCCCGCCCACCTTCTACTACGTGGGGCTGGCACCCGACAATCTGCGTCCGCTGCTGGCGGGCCCCGAGCCGCTCGTCAAGGTCAAGGCGCCCTGTGCGCGCATCCGCAATGCCGTCATCGCCTCGCGCCTCAACACCGACTACGAGCGCCTCAAGAACCAGATGAACACCTTCAACCGGCAGGCCGACCAGCTCGCGCAGCAGTACCGCAGGCAACGCGACGAGACCGGCCGCCAGGCCGTCATCCGCCAGATGGCCCGCCTCGACAGCGTGCGCCTGGCCTTCATCGACTCGCTCGACCGCACACAGCCGGCCTTCGGCCAGATTGCCCGGCTCAACACCTACCTCAGCTATTTCAACCACGGCAAAGCGTACCCGCACGAGGTGGCCTATTTTGCGAAAGCGTACTTCCAGCTCGTCGACTGGCAGCACCCGCTGCTGCCGCACGTCTATCCGTGGGTGCACCAGGGCTTCAGCCGCTACGGCGAGACGCTGGCGCGCGTGGGCTATCAGCCCGACTCCATACGCAACTGGATGGCGGCCACGCTGGCGCAGGTGCCCGAGACGGGCGGCCTGCACCGCTACGCGCTGGGCGGCCTGCTCTCGGCCCTCATCGCGCGCAACCACCCTGCCTCCCTCTATTTCGGGCAGCTGTTCCTCGACCGCTACGGCAAGGACTACCCCAGGGCCGCCGCCTTCGTCGAACGGCAGATGCGCAGCATGGCCAGCTTCATCACCGGCGCCGAAGCGCCCGACTTCGCCCTGCCCACGCCCGAGGGCGACACGCTGCGGCTGAGCGACCTGCGCGGCAAGGTGGTGCTCATCGACTTCTGGGCGAGCTGGTGTGGCCCCTGCCGCCGCGAAAACCCCAACGTCGTCCGACTGTTTCACAAGTACAAGGACAAGGGCTTCGACATCCTCGGCGTCAGCCTCGACCGCCAGCGCGACCGCTGGGTCAAGGCCATCGAGGCCGACGGCCTCACCTGGCACCACGTGTCGGACCTCAAGGGCTGGCAAAACGCCGTGGCCCAGCTCTACGGCGTGCGCTCCATACCCCACACCGTCCTGGTCGACCGCGAAGGGCGCATCATCGCGCGCAACCTGCGCGGCCCCACCCTCGAAGCCAAACTGGCCGAGATTTTCGGCGAATAGCTTTTGCCGAAAGGCAATATCTCAGCGCCGAAAGACGTATCCGAAAGCCGGAGC
>CAYNYN010000478.1:0-1736 GCA_964401445.1 uncultured Saprospiraceae bacterium
CATCGATGAAAGAAAAAGCATTGCGTGCCGTAGCGACTTTGCGGCATTGCGCGAGTCAATGAAAAGTCGCCCAACAGGCTTTTCGGCCCCGTGTTTTTGACTTTTTGTCGAAAGCCGCACAACTTTATTTGCCGAAAGGCGATTGGACATACGAAGGCGGCCCCGGCGCCGCGATACTCCCGAACCGAATGTGCCTTCAGGCACATCGCAACCCATCGACCCATGAAACAACTCGGATTGCTCGTCACGGTCAGCTTCTTCAGTGCCTTTTTCGCCGTCGTGCTCTACCGGCAGATGGTGCCCCCGCAGGTGGTCATCAAGGAACGCGTGCCGGCACAGTTCGCCACGCTGCGCGGCGAGGCCTACGACCTGCTGTCCGGCATCCCCCAGCGCGCGTGGCGCTCCTCGGCACCTACCGACTTCATCGCTGCCGCAAAAAGGGTGACGCCGGCCGTGGTGAACATCCGCGCCCTGTCGGCAGGCAAGCAGGACTGGTGGGGCGGCGGCGTGGGGGCGGCCACGGGCTCGGGCGTCATCATCTCGCCCGACGGCCTCATCGTGACCAACAACCACGTCATCGAAGGGAGCGAGGAGCTGCAGATCACGCTCAACGACCATCGCGAGTTTCGCGCCGAGGTGCTGGGCACCGACCCCTCTACCGACCTGGCCCTCATCAAGATCGAAGCCGATGGGCTGCCCTTCGTCGTCTTCGGCAACTCCGACTCGCTGCAGGTGGGCGAATGGGTACTGGCCGTGGGCAACCCCTTCAACCTGGAAAGCACCGTGACGGCCGGCATCGTCAGTGCCAAGGGCCGCAACATCGACATCCTCGAAGAGGAATACAGCATCGAGTCGTTCATCCAGACCGACGCCGCCGTCAACCCGGGCAACAGCGGCGGCGCCCTGGTCAACACCAACGGCGAGCTGGTGGGCATCAACACCGCCATCATCACGCGCTCGGGCCGCTACGAGGGCTACAGCTTCGCCATCCCCGCCAACCTCGTGCAAAAAGTGGTGCGCGACCTGCGCGACTTCGGTCGGGTGCGGCGCGGCATCCTCGGCGTGCGCATCGGTCCGGTCACGGCGCAGCGCGCCGAGGCGCTCGGCCTGCCCAACGTCAAAGGGGTCTACATCAGCGGCGTGACGCCCAACGGCGGCGCCGACAAGGCAGGGCTGCGGCGCGGCGACGTCATCGTGGCCGTCAATGGCATCGAGACGGCCACGGTGCCTGCCCTCCAAGAGATCGTGGGCCGCTACCGCCCCGGCGACGTGCTCGACATCAGCTACATCCGCAACGGCAAGCGCTACCGCACCCGCGTCACGCTCATGGACAAGGACCAGCCCACCGGCGCCTTCGTCTCGCGCGACCTGGACCTGGCCGAGACGCTCGGCTTCGAGCTGCGCGACCTCACGCGCGAGGAACAATTGCGGCTGGGCATCAAGGGCGTGTACGTGGAATCCATCACGCCGGGCTCGGTCATCCACGCCACCTCCATGGATCCCGGATACATCATCACCCGCGTCAACGACCAGTACGTCAGCAGCGTGGACGAGCTGCTGGTCATCCTCGCCCAAAACCGCGGCAAAAAGGTGATGCTCGAAGGCTTCTACGAAGACTATCCGGGCGAGTACTACTACACCTTCCGCGTGGGAGAGTGAGTGAGTGGCCGTTGGAGGGTTGAGACGCTGCCACGCAGCGATGTTGAACCCCGCTTTTCAGAAATCGGAACAGGCTG
>CAYNYN010000479.1:0-1716 GCA_964401445.1 uncultured Saprospiraceae bacterium
CCAGAAACCGCCCCTTCCATTCGGGTCGGGGCATCCAGCACGTTTCGCTTTTGCCGAACCAGCGATAGCGACGCGCGGCCACCTGGTCGTACAGCCAATCGCGCAGGGCGCGGGGGATCAGCCGGCCCAGCCGGGCCAACCACGGCCATGGGCCGCCCAGGTGGCGAAGCAGGCGGAGCACCGCCTCGCTGCGGAACCAGAGCTGCCCCTCGTCGTACAGGATGAGGCTGTCGGGCAGGGGGTGGGGCGCATTTTGCAGAAAAGGTTGGGCACTTTCGGCCTGCAGGGGGGCGAAGCGCACGCGTCCCCTACGGTCGTGTCGCAGCACCCACTGCACCGAGCGCTGGCACAGATGGCAATGACCATCGAACAAGAGGATGGGTGCCTCGGTGGGCGTCATGGCTGCTGCTTTTCAGGTGCAACAGCAGCACCTCTTCATTGTTGGGCGCGGGCTTCGAGTTCGTCCCAATAGGCCACGGCGCGGCGGGTGTGGGGGATGCAGATGCTGCCGCCCACGAGGTTGGCTATGGCGAACACCTCGAACACCTCTTCGCGAGTGACGCCCAGCTCGTGGCAGGTGCCCAGATGGTAGCGGATGCAGTCGTCGCAGCGCAGCACCATCGAGGCCACCAGGCCGAGCAGCTCCTTGGTCTTGCGATCGAGGGCGCCGTCTTCGTAGGCCGTTTTGTCGAGGGCGAAGAAGCGGTTCAGCGTCTTGTTGCGCTCCGACAGGATGCGCTCGTTCATTTTTTGCCGGAAGGCGTTGAATTCGTCCACCATGCTCATGGTCGTTGCGCTTTGGTTTGGGAGGCAAGGTCGTATTTTCGGGTGAATTGGAGGATGGATGCGGCAGGGGGACACGACCGCCTTTGTACGGGGGCGATTGTGCGTTTTGACCAAAATGTGTGCACTTTTGTGCCTGTCGCGACAAACCGGCAAGGGGGTTGAGGTGTCCTTATCCTGTGCCCGACCCGCGCGTGGCGTGCCGGATCCATTCAACGAAAAAACCTGGAGAATGAAATACAGCTTGATCGTATGTGCCTTGTTGCTGGCGCTGCCACTTTGTACGCACGCACAGCAGAACCCGCAGGAGGAGCACCTGGTGCAGTTCAGTGGCCTGGTGCTCGACGGCACCACCGACGAGCTCGTGCCCGTGCCTTTCACGAACGTGCTGGTGGTGGGCAAAGGCCGGGGCACCTATACCAACTGGGACGGTTTCTTCAGCATCGTGGTGGAACGGGGCGATACGATCGAGTTTTCGGCCGTGGGCTACAAAACGGTGCGCTACCACATCCCCGACACGCTGCGCGACAGCCGCTATTCCATCGTCCAGCTCATGACCCAGGACACCATCAACCTGCCGGAAACGGTGGTCTTCCCCTGGCCGAGCCGCGAACACTTCCGGCTCGAGTTTCTGGCCATGGACGTGAGCTCCGAACTGCAACAACGCGCCATGGAGAACCTGGCCGAGGAGAGCCTGAACCGCCTGCGGCAAACGACCGCCTACGACGCCAACGAAAATGCCGACTACTACCTGCGGCAGCAGGCGCGGTCGTACTACTACATCGGCCAGCAGCCGCCCATGAACATCTTCAACCCGCTGGCCTGGAAGCAGTTCTTCGATGCCTGGAAGCGCGGCGATTTCAAGAAGAAAGACAGGTAAGACCCGCACATGGAGCGATGTCCCGATGATCGGGAATGGCTGTGAAGGTGTGG
>CAYNYN010000480.1:0-1668 GCA_964401445.1 uncultured Saprospiraceae bacterium
CTCACCTCATTCGTCGGCACGATCCCGCCATTTTTTCCAAACCAGATTGCCCGGATCACGGCCTCAAAGGTGGCATTTGCCGAAAGGCAAAACAAAAATTCGGCCGACAATCGCTGCCGGGTGCTACCTTTGCGCCGCTCAAGCCAGTCGTGAATTTATGGAAAGCTCAACGCGCAAGCTGAAAAATGGCCAATCGCTATTTCGACCTGATTGATCAGACGTTCTACTTCCCGCAGGATGGCTTCGACATCGACGAGCGGGGATCGCTGATCTTCAACGGCGTACCCATCCGCTATCTCATCGACAAATACGGCACGCCGCTCCGCATTTTCTACCTGCCCAAGATCGGTGCGCAGATCAAGAAGGCCCGAAACTTTTTCAACCGCGCCATCAAGTCGCTCGGCTATGGCGGGCGCTACTACTACTGCTACTGCACCAAAAGCGCGCACTTCAGCTTCCTGGTGGAAGAGGTGCTCAAGCACAACGTGCAGCTCGAAACCTCTTCGGCTTTCGACATCGACCTGGTGCGCCGCCTGTATGAGCGCGGCCAGATCGACAAGGAAATCATCCTGGTGCACAACGGCTTCAAGACCGAGGAATACGCGCGCAAGATCAGCGAGCTGATCAACGACGGCTTCGAGAACTCGATCCCCGTGCTCGACAACAAGGAGGAGCTGCGCTACTACGCCAAATACGTGAAGGGGCCGGTCAAGCTCGGCATCCGCCTGGCCACCGAGGAAGAGCCCAACTTCGAGTTCTACACCTCGCGCCTGGGCATCCGCCAGTCGGAAGTGATCGACTACTACAAGGAGCACATCCACGGCAACGACAAGTTCGTGCTCAAGATGCTGCACTTCTTCGTCGATACGGGCATCAAGGACACGCTCTACTACTGGGGCGAGCTGAAGAAGGCCGTGCGCGTCTATTGCGAGCTGCGGCAGCTCTGCCCGACGCTGCGGGCCATCAACATCGGCGGCGGCATGCCCATCCGCAACTCGCTGGGCTTCGAGTTCGACTACAAGTACATGATCAAGGAGATCGTGCGCGTCATTCAGGAGGCCTGCGAAGAGGCCGGCGTGCCCGAGCCCGACATCTTCACCGAGTTCGGCAAGTACACCGTGGGCGAGAGCGGCGCCACCATCTTCTCGGTGCTGGGGCAAAAGAAGCAGAACGACGCCGAGCTGTGGTACATGATCGACAACTCGCTCATCAACACCATCCCCGACTCGTGGAGCATCGGCGAGCGCTTCGTGCTGCTGCCCATCAACAAGTGGTACAACGAGTACACGCGCGTCAACATCGGCGGGCTGAGCTGCGACAACTCCGACTACTACAACTCGGAGGTACACGAGAGCCAGGTCTATCTGCCGGCCTACCCGCCCGACGACCCCGAACCCCTCTACATCGGCTTTTTCCACACGGGCGCCTATCAGGACGCCCTCAGCGGCTACGGCGGCATCAAGCACTGTCTCATCCCCGGCCCCAAGGTGGTGCTCATCGACAAGGACTCCAACGGCAACGTGGTGGACATGCTCTACCGCCCCGAGCAGAGCGCCGAAGAGATGCTGCGCCTGCTGGGCTATATGTGACGCCGCCCGCCAGACGGGTGTCGCATTTGCCCGAGACGGATTTGTTTTGGGAAAAATGCGTTGAGGGTTCGTTCAGTGA
>CAYNYN010000481.1:0-1646 GCA_964401445.1 uncultured Saprospiraceae bacterium
CCATTTGGCCTGCATCGGCGGGTGGCATATTTTTGCGTGCCGCAGCCGGAGGAGTGGCCGAGTGGTTGAAGGCACCGGTCTTGAAAACCGGCAGGGTCGAAAGGCCCTCGGGGGTTCGAATCCCTCCTCCTCCGCTAGTCAAGTCGCCGCCAGGCGAAAAGAAAAGCGCCGGACGCACGTGCGTCCGGCGCTTCGCTTTTTGGCGAAAGCCATGCGGATCAGCTGATCACGCCCAGCTCCTTGCCCACTTTCGTAAATGCCGCGATGGCCTTTTCGATGTGTTCGGGCTCGTGTGCCGCCGAGAGCTGCACGCGGATGCGCGCCTTGCCCTTGGGCACCACCGGATAGAAGAACCCGATGACGTAGATGCCCTCTTCGAGGAGGCGCCGCGACATTTCCTGTGCCAGCTTGGCATCGTACAGCATGACGGGCACGATGGGGTGCTCGCCCGGAATGATGTCGAAGCCGGCCTTGGTCATGCCTTCGCGGAACATGCGGGTGTTGCGCTCCAGCTTGTCGCGCAGCTCGGTCGTCTCGGTCAGCATGTCGAGCACCTTGATCGAGGCGCCGACGATGGAGGGGGCCAGCGAGTTGGAGAAGAGGTAGGGACGCGAGCGCTGGCGCAGCAGCTCGACGATCTCCTTGCGGGCGGCGGTGAAGCCACCCATGGCGCCGCCGAGTGCCTTGCCGAAGGTGCCGGTGATGATGTCGACGCGGCCCATGACGTTGCGATACTCGGCCGTGCCGCGGCCCGTCTTGCCCAGGAAGCCGGTGGCATGGCAGTCGTCGACCATGACCATGGCGTCGTACTTCTCGGCCAGGTCGCAGATCTTGTCGAGCTGGGCGATGATGCCGTCCATGGAAAAGACGCCGTCGGTGGCGATGAGGCGGCGGCGCGCCCCCTGTGCCTGCTTCAGCTTCTCTTCCAGGTCGTTCATGTCGTTGTTCTTGTAGCGGAAGCGCTGGGCCTTGCACAGGCGGATGCCGTCGATGATGGAGGCGTGGTTCAGCTCGTCGGAGATGACGGCGTCTTCGGCCGTGAGCAGCGGCTCGAACAGGCCGCCGTTGGCGTCGAAGGCGGCAGCGTAGAGGATGGCGTCCTCGGCACCCACGAAGTCGGCGATCTTGCGTTCCAGCTCCTTGTGGATGTCCTGGGTGCCGCAGATGAAGCGCACCGAGCTCAGCCCGAAACCGTACTTGTCGATGGCTTCCTTGGCCGCCTCGATGACCTTGGGGTGCGACGACAGGCCCAGGTAGTTGTTGGCGCAGAAGTTCAGCACCTCACCGCCGGGCGTGGCGCAAATCTCGGCACCCTGCGGCGTGCTGATGATGCGTTCTTCCTTGTAGAGGCCTGCCTCGCGCAGCTCCTCGAGCTCTTTCTGTATCTGTGGTCTTACGTTGTCGAACATGGCATGCTTGTTTTATGTGAGGAATCGAAGGTTGAGTCCCCTGAAAAAATGGTTGAGGGTTGAGTGTTTGAGTTTATAGTTTAATGTTTAGTGTTTAAAGTTGACTATCAATTTTTTTGTAAATTAGGCATGTATATCCATCGTCCATCGTCTATCGTCCATCGTCTTGTTGCCCCGGGCTCAGGAATCGATACTGCCGTTGCACACGGTTCACACCTGCTTCGTTCAGTCGAACAT
>CAYNYN010000482.1:0-1628 GCA_964401445.1 uncultured Saprospiraceae bacterium
AACCGGAACACCCGACCTTTCGGTAAAACACAACCATCTCCATGACACTGACGCATGTGCTCTACTACCTGACCGTAGGCATCTACACCCTGACGCTGGTGTACATCACCCTGTTTTGCCTGATGCAGCTGCACCTGTTGTGGCAGTACCGCAAAAAGAAGGACGTGCCCCCCGTGGTGCCGCCCCCACCCCGCGAATGGCCGATGGTGACGATCCAGCTGCCCATCTACAACGAGCTGTTCGTGGCCGAACGCCTCATCGACAACATTGCCCGCCTCGACTATCCCCGCGATCGCCTGGAGATCCAGGTGCTCGACGACTCGACCGATGAAACGGTGGACATCGTGGCGCGCAAGGTGGAAGCCTATCGCCGGCAAGGCCTGCAGATCCACCACATCCGGCGCGGCTCGCGCGAAGGCTACAAGGCAGGTGCCCTCGAGTATGGTCTGGGCCTGGCCAGGGGCGAATTCATCGCCATCTTCGACGCCGACTTCCTGCCGCGCCCCGATTTCCTGAAGCGCACCATCCCCTGGTTCGACGACCCGCGCATCGGCGTGGTGCAAACGCGCTGGGAACACATCAACGAGGATTACAGCCTGATCACCCGCCTGCAAGCCCTTCAGCTCAACGTCCATTTCAGCGTAGAGCAGACGGGCCGCCGCCTCGGCAACTACCTGTTGCAGTTCAACGGTACGGCAGGCGTATGGCGCCGGCGCGCCATCGAGGATGCCGGCGGCTGGCAGCCCGACACCCTCACCGAAGACCTCGACCTCAGCATCCGCGCCCAGCTGCGCGGCTGGAAGATCCACTACCTCGAAGAGGTGGGCGCCCCGGCCGAGCTGCCTGCCGAGATGAACAGCCTCAAGTCGCAGCAATACCGCTGGATGAAGGGCGGCGCCGAAACCGCCAAAAAGATGCTGCCCCGCGTGTGGCGTTCCAACCTCTCGCTGACGCAAAAACTGCACGCCACGGGGCACCTGCTGGCCAGCTCCATCTTCGTGTTCGTGTTCATTGCCGGCGTATTCAGCGTGCCCATGCTGTTCGCCATCGACGCCCTGGGCCTCGAACCCAAGTGGTACACCTTCTTCCTGACGGGGTGGCTGAGCATCATCGCCGTGTACTACGTGGGCAACGTCCAGACCGAGTTCCTGAAAGGGCCCTACCTCAAGCGCGTGCTCAAGTTCGTGCTGCTGTTCCCGCTGTTCCTGGCCCTGAGCATGGGCCTGTCGCTGCACAATACCGTGGCGGTGCTGCAGGGCTATCTCGGGAAAAAGACCCCCTTCGTACGCACGCCCAAGTTCGACATCCGCTCCGTGGGCGACTCGCTGCGCCAGCGTGCCCGCTACCTGCAGGGACGGCTGTCGTGGCTGACCGTATTCGAGGGACTGCTGGCCGTGTATTTCCTCGTCGCACTGGTGGAAGGGATCCGCACCCACCAGACGTGGTTCGCCTTTTTCCACTTCCTGCTGCTGCTGGGCTATGGCGCCATCTTCTTCCTCACGGTGCGCCACCTCAAATACAAGGGGTGAGTGCTCGATGGTTGCGGCTTCCGATAAATCTGAACAGGCTGATTGCGACGATGGACAATGGACGATAGACAATGGACTATCTATGATGGACGTCGTCAC
>CAYNYN010000483.1:0-1584 GCA_964401445.1 uncultured Saprospiraceae bacterium
CTCCCTCACCCATGCCGCATCCACTTCCATATTTCCTTGAAGCCCACCTTTTTGCCATACATCAGGATGCCGACGCGATAGATGCGTCCCGACAGCCAGATGAAAAAGACGGCCGAGGCCAGCAGGATGACCAGCGAGGCGACGATCTCCCACAGCGGCGGGTCGAAAGGCAGGCGGGCAGGCATGACGATGGGCGAGAACAGGGGCACCAGCGACGACCACGTGGCCAGGCTGCTTTCGGGGTTTTCGATCACGGCCATCATGATGTAGATGGCCAGGATGACGGGGATGGTGATGGGCAGGGTCAGCGACTGGCTCTCGCCCAGGTCGTCGCCCACGGCCGAGCCCACGGCGGCGAAGAGCGAAGCGTAGATGAGGTAGCCGCCCAGGAAATAGATGAGAAACAGCGGCACGATGAGCCACCAGTTGAGCTGTCCGGCGGCCTGCAGCACCTGCATGATCTCGTCCAGGTCGGTTTGTGGCATCTCTTCGCCCATCACGGCAGGCTGGCTGGTGGTGAGCGCATCGAGCGGCAGGAACAGCCCGGCGATGAACATGAAAATTTGCAGCAGCACGATCCAGATGACGAACTGGGTGAGCCCCACGCCGCTCACGCCGATGATCTTGCCGAGCATGAGCTGGAACGGCTTCACCGACGAGATGATGACCTCGACGATGCGGTTGATCTTTTCTTCCATGACCGAGCGCATCACCATCGTGCCATAGATGAACAGCACGATGTAGATGATGAAGCCCATGACCATGCCCAGCACCGTGGCCACGACGCTGCTGCCCGTCTTGTCTTCTTCGACCACCTCGCCCGTCTCGGTAAACGCCAGGCTGCGTTCCAGCACGTCCACCCTGGTCTCGAAGCTCTCGAGGATGGCCTTGTCGTAGCCCGACTGCGCCACCTTGTACTCGCGAAACTTGCGCGCCAGCTCATCCTCGATGTACGCCTGGGTCGAGAGCGGCAACTGCTTGTCGGAATAGTACACCACGCTCACCGACTCACCCACCCGCGGCAGGCTGGGGATGTGGAGCACGCCGTCGTAGCCCCGCTCCTTGAAATGCCGCTTGATCGTGTCCAGCGGCTCGTCCACGATCTTGAAAAACACCAGCTCGGAGTCTTTCATCCCTTTGCCGACGATGCCCGACTCGTCCACTACGGCCACGCGGGCCGTGGTCTGCGCCGCCTGGAAGATGAACACCACGACCACGCTGAGCAGCACGAAGGCCAGCGGCGTAAGGATGGTGACGAGGATGAAGCTGCGCCGCTTGACACGCACCAGGTACTCGCGTTGGATGATGAGCCAGAGTTTCTGCATGGGAAGGGTGTTTTGGGGTGCCAAATATAGGTGGCGGCAGGCGTGTGGCCCATGGGCATCGATCAAAAGGTCGGGGCTTTCGCCAAAAAGAGCCCTGCTGCGCAGGCCGTTCGTCCATGCGCTGGGGCCGTCCATCGCCTTTTTGCGCAAGCAATAGCGGGGAAGTTGTCATTTTAGGGTCTGCATCCGGTGACTGGCCGGCATGGACCTGCGTCTGAAACATTGCCGCGACGATGGACAATGGACGATAGACGATAGA
>CAYNYN010000484.1:0-1584 GCA_964401445.1 uncultured Saprospiraceae bacterium
CCGCTCAGGCCGCCAGCCACTCCTTGCAGAGCGCTTCGGTCTGTTCCAGCACCAGTTCGGTGGCTTTGGGGGTTTTGTCGGGTGGATAGCCGTATTTCTTGAGGATGCGCTTTACCATGACGCGCAGCCGTGCCCGGGCACTTTCCCGGCGTTCCCAGTCCACGCTGACGTTGTTCCGGATCTTCTCGACGAGGATATGGGCAATCTCCTTGAGCTGTGCATCGCCCATTACTTCTACCGCGCTGCCGTTGTCGGCCAGAGCGTCGTAGAAAGCCAGCTCGTCTTCCGACAGTCCCAGTTCGGCCCCTTTCTTGTGCGCTTCACGCAATTGTTTGGCGATGGCGATTAATTCTTCAATTACCTGGGCTGCCTCCACGGCGCGGTTGTGGTATTTGGCCACAGCCTGTTCCAGCATTTCAGAAAATGCTCTGGAACGCACGACATTTTTTCGAAGACGCGTCCGGATTTCGTCCTGCAGCAGCCGTTGCAGCGTCTCCACCGCCAGGTTCTTGAGCGGCAATTGCCGCACCTCTTCCAGAAACTCATCGGAGAGCAGGGAGATATCCGGCTTGTTCAGGCCTGCTGCCGCGAAGATGTCCACCACATCAGCGCCTGCCACCGCCTTGGACACAAGCTGGCGGATGGCCGTTTCCACCTCCATGCCCGACCGCTGGTCCTGTGCCCTGGACTGCTTGACCAGCTGCGCTTTGACACCCTGGAAAAAACCCACCTCGTCGCGGATAGCCAGCGCTTCGGGATGGGGCACAGCAAGCGCAAATGCTTTCGACAAAGCTGTCACTTCCCTAATAAACCGCTTCTTGCCATCTTCCACAGTGGCCAGAAAATCCAAAGCTCGGCCGATGCCCAGCAGCCGCTCCCGATCATCGGTTGTTTCTACGTAAGGCCGATAGTCGAAACCGTGCAGGATGCCTTGTACCACCTCGTATTTCTCCTTCATGAGCCGAACGGCCTCTTCCTGATCGATGGCCACCTGGCCGCGCCCGCCGCTGCTGGTGTAAACGGCCAATGCCTTTTTCAGCGAGTTGGCAATGCCCACGTAGTCCACTACCAGACCGCCCGGCTTGTCGCGAAACACGCGGTTCACGCGGGCAATGGCCTGCATCAGGTTGTGCCCGCTCATGGGCTTGTCGATGTACATGGTGTGCAGGGGCGGCGCATCAAAGCCGGTGAGCCACATGTCGCGCACGATGACCAGCTCGAGCTCGTCGTCCGGGTCCTTGAACCGGCGCGCCAGGATGTCGCGTTCGGCTTTGCTGTGGATGTGCTTTTGCCAGTCGGCCGGATCGGATGCCGAGCCCGTCATGACCACCTTGATCTTGCCCCGCTCGATGTCGTCGTGGTGCCACTCGGGGCGCAGCGCCACGATCGCATCATAGAGTTCCACGCAGATACGCCGGCTCATGCACACGATCATGCCCTTGCCGCGCAAGATCTGCTGCCGCTGCTCAAAGTGCCGGACGATGTCTTCAGCCACCAGCTTCAGCCGTCGTTCGGCGCCCAGCAGCGCCTCCAGCCGCGTCCATTTGCTTTTCAACTGCTGCTTGCGGACCTCGTCTTCCTCGG
>CAYNYN010000485.1:0-1576 GCA_964401445.1 uncultured Saprospiraceae bacterium
GGCAGGCGGCTGAAGAAGGCCACGATGAAGGTCAACAGTGCGCCGCCGGAAGCCAGGGCCGAGACGATGAAGATGATGGGGAAGAGGGGTCCGTACCACATGGGCCGGGCCTTGACCACGGCGAAGAGGGCGCCGGTGCCGCCGTGGACGCCGATGGCCGTGGGCAGGCCGATGATGCCCAGGATGCGCACCCAGCGCATGTCTCGCCGGGCCGACGTCTCGGACAGATCCTTGCTGCCGAAGGCCAGGATGCGGCAGAGGGTCGCCTGCCAGCCGCTCCCCTGCCCGCAGCGGATCAGGTCCCGGCGCATGAGCAACCACAGTTCTGAGCAGAGGATGATGATGTAGAGCACGTAGAAATGGATCTCGATGGAGAGCACCGAGAACAGGTTGCGGTGGACGAAGACCGTCCAGAAGCGCTCCATGTGGCCCAGGTCCAGCAGCACGAAGAAGAGGCCGGCGATCAGGGCCATGAGGGCCGAGAAGAGCGCGATGCGGCCCACGGGTTCAAACTGCTTGACGCCGAACACGTAGACCATGGTGCTCAGCAAGAAGGAGCCGGCGGAGAGGCCAATGAAGTAGATGTAGAAGGCCACCCACAGGCCCCAGGGCACGATGTAGTTCAAATTGGTGACGCCCAGGCCGTTGAGCGCACGGATCACCACCGCGCCCAATCCGACCACAGTCACCGCCAGAATGCCAATCCAGATAAGGATGGTGAGAAGACGTTTGAGAGTCATTTGTCAGTCTCCCGTGATAATTGTTCTGTCATGCAATGTTGTGACAGCAGGAGCGTAATGATGGGCGGTAAAGAGTAATGAGTAATGAGTAAGAAAATGTCGGGTATGCAGACGTCTCTCATGCCCTGCCGAACGTCTAGGTTGAACTATCATTACTCTTTACTTATTACTCATTACGTCAAGTAATACACGCTCGGCTCGGTCCCCAACTCTTCCTTCAAGCGGATGTGGTTGCGCTTGACCACCAGTTGGGCAACCACGCTTTCCGGATCATTCAGGTCGCCGAAGTGGATAGCCCGGCCGATGCAGGTGTCCAGGCAGGCGGGCAACATGCCCTGGTTGAGCCGGTGCAGGCAGAAGTGGCACTTGCGGGCATTGCCCACGGGCGAACCGCCGTTGGCTCGCACCCGATCCTCGCCGTACTCGGGCGAGGGCGCGGCTTCGTAGGGCTGCACCGGGTCGGTGAAGCTCTTGCCCAGATCGATGAAGCGGGAGCCGTAGGGGCAAGCGGTCATGCAGTAGCGGCAGCCGATGCAACGGTCGTAGTCGATGACCACGATGCCGTCCTCTTCGCGCTTCCACGTGGCCTGGACCGGGCAGACGGGAACGCAGGGTGGATTTTCACAGTGGAAACACGGTTTGTACATGAAGACGCGCTTCACGTTGGGGAAGGTCCCGATCTCCTCCTCCAACACCACGTTGTAGGAGACCTCGGGTGGGGTCATGTTTTCGGCTTTGCAGGCAAGGGTGCAGGCGCGACAACCGGTGCACTTTTTCAGATCCACCACCATGCCGAAGCGCACTTTTTCGCCCCGGGCCCGGCGTTCCAGCGCACG
>CAYNYN010000486.1:0-1557 GCA_964401445.1 uncultured Saprospiraceae bacterium
TATCGTCCATTGTCACTGGTCCATCGTCAGAAGCAATAGCTCTTTCATTCGGGAACCATTTTGCGAAAGCAAAAAAATGAAGCGATGAAATCGGCTACCAACATACTGCTCATCATCGGCATTGCGGTGCTGGCCAACCTCGTATCGCAGGAGCTGTTCGTGCGGCTCGACCTGACCGAGGACAAGCAGTACACGCTCAGCAAGGCCACCAAGGACATCCTGCGCGAGCTGGAGGATCCCGTCACCGTGACGGCCTACTTCTCCGGCAACCTGCCGCCGCAGTACGACCAGGTGCGCGAGGACTTCCGCGACCTGCTCGTGGAATACCACACCTGGTCGGACGGCATGGTCGAGTTCGAGTTCGTCGATCCGAACGCCGACGAGCAGGTGGAGCAGGAAGTGCTGCGCGAGGGCCTGCGGCCCGTGCTGATCAACGTGCGCGAGAAGGACGAGGTGCAGCAGAAAAAGGCCTACATGGGCGCCGTGCTGCAACTGGGCGAGCGCAAGGAGGTGCTGCCGCTGCTGGTCAGCACGGAAGGCATGGAATACGCCCTGACGACGGCCATCAAGAAGCTGGCCGTGAAGGACAAGCCGTCGCTGGCCATCCTCACGGGCCATGGCGAGGCCACGCGGCAGGAGCTGGCCGAGGTGTTCGATGCCCTGTCGGTGCTCTTCAATGTGGAGACCTTCGACATGAACGGGCAGACCGACATCCCCACGCGTTTCCGGGCCGTGGCGCTGGTGCGTCCCACCGACACCATCCCGCCCGAGCACTTCGCCATGCTGGACCGCTACCTGGCTTCGGGCGGGCAGCTCTTCGTGGCGGCCAACGTGGTGGACGGCGACCTGCAGCAGGCCACAGGCACGAGTGTCCATACGGGTGTGGCCGACTGGCTGGCGCAAAAGGGGCTGACCATCGAGCGCAAGTTCCTGCTCGACGCCAGCTGCGCGCCCGTCACGGTGCAGCAACGGCAGGGCTTCTTCACCATCGCCACGCAGGTGCCCTTCCCCTACCTGCCCATCTTCACCCACTTCGCCGACCACCCCATCACCAAGGGGCTCGAACAGGTCATCATGCCGTTTGCCAGCCCGCTGCGCTTCACGGGCGACAGCAGTGCCACCTTCACGCCGCTGGTGTGGAGCAGCGAGAAGGCCACCACGCGCACCCCGCCCGTCTTCTTCGACGTGATGAACCTGAAAATGACCGATGCCGACTTCGACCAGTCGCACCTCACGGTGGCCGGCCTGCTGGAGCGGCCGGGGCAGGGGCGCATCATCGCCGTGGGCGATGGCGATTTCCCGGTGTCGGGCGGGCGCGGCCTCAACCCCGACAACATCAACCTGATGGTCAACAGCATGGAATTCCTGGCCGACGATACCGGTCTGATCGCCCTGCGCACCAAGGGCGTGCTGTCGCGCCCCATCGACCAGAAGTGGCTGGGCGACGAGGCCGAAGCCAAACGCACCCTGATCAAGTACGGCAACGTGCTGGCACCCGTGCTGCTGATCATCCTCTACGGACTGTTTCGCGCACAGCGCAACCGCAACAAGCGCATC
>CAYNYN010000487.1:0-1555 GCA_964401445.1 uncultured Saprospiraceae bacterium
TTGCATGGGGACTATTGGGCTCATTGGGGTGCATCGACGATGTGGCCGAGCAGCGTGGCGCTCGTCGCCTCGTCCACCTGCACCCAGACGTAGTCGCCGGGCTTCAGGCCTTCCTTTTTCGGGAAGACGATCATCTTGTTTTGCGAATTGCGGCCCTTGAAATGCTCGGCGCTGCGCTTCGAATCGCCTTCGATGAGCACCTTGAAAGTCTTGCCCACATCGGCCAGGTTGTGCTCGAGCGACTTGCGCGTCTGCAGCTCGATGATCTCCTGCAGGCGGCGTTTCTTGACCTCGAGCGGCACGTCGTCCTTCAGCTTGCGGGCAGCCAGGGTGCCGGGACGCTCCGAGTAGTAGAACATGTAGGCCATGCTGAAATTGGCCCACTCCATCAGGCTGAGCGTGTCCTGGTGCTCCTCTTCGGTCTCGGTGCAGAAGCCGGCGATCACGTCGGTCGAGATGGCGCAGTCGGGGATGATGCGCCGGATGGCCTCGACGCGCTCCATGTACCACTCGCGGTCGTAGGTGCGGTTCATCAGTTCGAGGATGCGGCTGTTGCCCGACTGTACCGGCAGGTGGATGTACTTGCAGATGTTTTCGTAGCGGGCCATGGTGTGCAGCACCTCGTCGGTGATGTCCTTGGGGTGCGAGGTGCTGAAGCGCACCCGCAGGTCGGGATGCACCTGGGCCACCATCTCGAGCAGGTTGGCAAAGTTGACCACTTCGCCCGTCTCGGGGTTCTGCCACTTGTACGAGTCCACGTTCTGGCCCAGCAGCGTCACGTCGCGGTAGCCGCGCTCGAACAGCTCGGTGGCTTCGGCCACGATGCTGAACGGGTCGCGGCTGCGCTCGCGCCCACGCGTGAAGGGCACCACGCAAAACGAGCACATGTTGTCGCACCCACGCATGATCGAGATGAAGGCCGTCACGCCGTTGCTGTCCAGGCGCAGCGGGCTGATGTCGGCATAGGTTTCCTCGCGCGACAGGAAGACGTTGACGCCCTTCTCGCCATCCTCGGCCGTAGCCACCAGCTTGGGCAGGTCGCGGTAGGCGTCGGGGCCCACCACCAGGTCCACCAACTTCTCCTCTTCGAGCAGCTTCGTCTTGAGACGTTCGGCCATGCAGCCCAGCACGCCCACCAGCGTACCCGGGCGCTGCCGCTTCACCTGGTCGAACAGGCGCAGGCGCTTGCGCACCGTCTCCTCGGCTTTCTCGCGGATCGAACAGGTGTTGATCAGGATGAGATCGGCCTGCTCCAGCGCGCGCGTGGGTCGATAGCCGGCTTTCGCCAAAATCGATGCGACGATCTCGCTGTCGCTAAAATTCATCTGGCAGCCATAGCTCTCGATGTAAAAATGACGTTGGGCAGGATCAGCCGCGCCTTCGGTCTGTTCCTGAAAATACACCTCGCCCTGACGCTTTTCGTCGATCGTGCGAATGCCTTCCAGCGTGGGATTGTCGTTGTACATATGGCTCATTCTGAATGTGTCGAATCGGTGATCGCCCTTTCGAAAACAGGTCTTTCACGAACCTGTTTTTCACGGGCATGCAAAGATAG